>DATMJM010000264.1:0-9699 GCA_035553935.1 Solirubrobacteraceae bacterium | reverse complement strand
GTATCGCAGCCGGGCGAGGCGGAGCTCGCGCGGCGTTCGGCGCGGGGGGACGGCGAGGCGTTCGCGGAGCTCTAGTTGTAGGACCCAGGCAGGTTGTTCAGCTCGTTGAGGCGGGCGATCGGTGGCTGGTGGCTGAGGGCGCCGTGTGGGCGGCGATGGTTGTAGGTCCATAGCCAGCCGTCAAGGGCTGCGGTGCGTTCGTGGCTGTCGTGAGCCGGGCTGGGTTTCGCGGAGACCGGTTTGGTTGGTTCCCACTCTTGATCGAGAGGGAGAGAGATGGACCGTACTGCTCGAGCTCAGAGTTTCGAACTCGGCAGGCGGGATGTCGCCGAGGGACTCGTGCATGCGGTCGTTGTTGAACCAGGCGACCCACTCGACGATCGCGAGCTCCAGTTGGGTTCGGGTTCGCCAGACGCGGTCGGCGATCAGCTCGGTCTTGAACGTGTCGACGAAGCTCTCGGCCATGGCGTTGAGGCTCCTATGTCAAGGCGGGTGCGTTGCGCGCGTCGTTGAGGTCGGCGATGAGGAGGGGGTAGATGCCGCGGGCGATGTGGCGCATCAGGCAGCGGCGGATCTCCTTGCTGGTTTTGCCTTGCTGTGTGCTGCGCGCGACGTAGGCGCGGGTGGCGGGGTCGTGGATCATGCGGTTGTTGGCGATCAGCCACAGCGCGCTGTTGGCCTGGCGGTCGCCGCCGCGGTTGAGGCGGTGCCTGGCGGTCTTGCCGGTTGAGGCCTCGATCGGGCTGGCGCCGCACAGCGCGGCCAGGGCGGAGTCGTTGCGCAGCCGGGTGGGGTTGTCGCCGGCAACGAGCAACAGGCGCGCGGCGATCTCGGGGCCGATCCCGCGCTCGCCGAGCAGCCGCGGCGCGGCCTGGACGGTGAGCTGCTTGAGCATGGCGTCGAGCTCGGCAATCTCGTCATCCAGAGCGCGGTATCGGCGAGCCAACGTGCGCAGCGCTTGGCGGGTTGACCTTTCCGTCGACCGGTCGCACGACCTTTGCGCCAACGCAATCATCGGCCTCGGCGTCCGGGTTGGCGGTCACTTGACCGCCAACCCGGCGTTGGACGCCGGTCTCGTTGCCATCTGGCGAATATCGCCGGCGCCGGGCACGCGATGCTCGCCTGCGCGGACGCGCAGACGACGGCGACCGCCCCCGCTGTCGAACTCCCGGCGATCCACTGCTTCAGTCAAGCAGCAGCTCGGCGCGCCGGCAGGTCCCCGACCGCGACGCGGCCCCCACGGCCTTGACCGAGTAACGCGATCATCAGCAGCACCACGTATACGTCAGATGGCCCACCGACTTCGCAAGCGCCCCCCATTGGAGGAGGCAAAGTCGGTTATCGAAGCGGCACCTTGCGGGCACTGACGACCCGTCCCAGTCCCAACGCCCGGATCACGGCCGCATTCAATCCACGGTTTCCGCGCTCGGGTGCTCCTCCTCGCGCCGAGCGCAAGCGCCGTCTCCAACCACGACGCCGCGTCGGCGCGCGCACGCGTCTGCGACGGCGGCGAAGCTTGGGCATGACAGCGGCGTTCGACTCGACGCGTAGCCTCAGACGACGATGGCAGGCAAGCCGCAGGCAGGCAAGCCGCAGGCAGGCGGGAGCCTGCCAGCTTTCAGCGAGCCGGCGGCAACACGGGCGCTCGGCGGCGGAGCGGCGGCGTGGAAGCCGTGGACGGCCGGGGTGGCGTTCGTCGCCGCCGTCGCGCTTGCGCTTCCGGGACGCGCGATCGTCTCGGGCGACGGGGCCGGCGCGCTGGCCGGCATCGCGATCGCTTTCGCTGTGCTGAGTGCCGCTCCGGTCGGCCTGGCGCTTCTGCTAGCCCATCTGCACGCGCCACCCGCCGCCGCGGACTTCGGGTTGCGCCGTCCGCCGCTGGCGCGCGCGATCGCGCTGTCGATCGTCGTCTGGATCGGGCTGGCCGCGCTGATGGTGTTGTGGGTCGGGGCGCTGGGAATCGACGATGAGGAGCCTCAGGCGCTGACCGAGCGGCTGGGTACCGACGGTGCGCTGAAGGCGCTTATCCTGATCGCGGTATTGACCATCCTAGGGCCGCTCGGCGAGGAGTTTCTCTTTCGCGGCTACATCTTTCGCGCGCTGCTCAACTGGCGCGGTCTGTGGCCGGCCGCGATCGCCAGCGGCGTTCTGTTCGCCGCCACGCACATCGGCTGGCTGCCCAGCGCGGTCCTTGTTGCTGTCGCGCTGTTCGGCATCGGGCTGTGCCTGCTGTATCACTGGACCGGGTCGCTGTATCCGTGCATCGCCGTACACGCAGTCAACAACTCGATCCCTCTTGGGGCGGCGCTGAACTGGACCTGGCAGACACCCCTGCTGATCGTCGGCTCGACGCTCGCCACACTGACGATCGCCCGGCTGCTCGCGCGGCAGCTGGACAGGCACGCGCTCACAAGCGCGCCGAACATGTCATGACCACAGAGTGTCGTCAGTGTCATCGTCGCTGACGTCGGATCTCGCGCAAGGGAGCGGTCTCGGTGCGCGAGCGCCCGCTACTCCTGTTCGGGGCATGAAACTTCTTCCTGAGGGCGCTGGTGGTGTCCGGCGGCGGGCTTAGGTTCGGCCGACCGGGACATGGGGCCTTCGGGAGAACGCAGGTTGGGCAGGCCGTTTTGGACGATGGGCGAGTTGGAGCCCGACTGTTCGCTGGCCGCCCCTGCGACTTGCCCGGGTGCGCTACGAGCGCGGATCCGTCGATGTCGTTTGCCCACCAGCTTCTCCCCGTGATCGATCGATGGCGAGGAGGGAGATGTGAGAGCGGTAGGGCTGGACGTTCACCGTGATTTCTGTGAGGTCGCGATCGCTGCCGACGGGCGGGTGCGCTCGGCGGGACGGATCGCGGCGCGCCCGCAGGAGCTTGAGCTGTTTGCCCAGAGCCTTGGCCCGGATGACTGGGTGGCGCTTGAGGTGACCGGCAACGCGTGGGAGATCGCGCGGATCCTCGAGCCGCACGTCGCGCGGGTGATCGTCGTCTCGCCGAGCGACACCGGCATTCGCCAGGCGCGGGCGAAGACCGATCGGCTCGACGCGCGGGCGCTTGCGCGGCTGCTGTGGGCAGGTGAGCTTGACGGCGTGTGGACACCGGATGAGCGCATCCGCGTAATGCGCCGCCGGCTGTCGCGTCGCGAGCAGCTCGTGCGGGCACGGTCGCGCGTCAAAAACGAGACGCAGGCGGTGTTGATGCGCTGCTTGAAGGACCGCCCGCCAGCGTCTGACCTGTTTGGCGTCAAGGGCCGCAAGTGGCTGGCCGAGCAGCAGCTGCCCGTCTGTGAGCGCGAGACCGTCGACTCCGCGCTGCGCCAGGTCGACTTCCTTGACACCGAGATCGCGCAGGTCGAGAAGCTGATCGCCGCCGAGGCGCTGTCGTGGCCCGAGATCAAGCGGCTGATGACCGTCCCCGGCGTCAACGTGATCGTCGCCGCGACGTTCATGGCCGCCGTCGGTGACATCCGCCGCTTCCCCGATCGCCGCAAGCTGGCGGCCTACCTCGGCCTGGATCCGCGCGTGCGCCAGTCAGGCAACGGCCCTGCGGCGCACGGCCACATCTCAAGGCAGGGCTCATCCAGCGCGCGCCACGCCTTGGTTGAGGCCTGCTGGTCGACGGTCCGTCAGCCCGGCCCGATCGCCGGCTTTTATCAGCGCATCCGGGCGCGCCGCGGGCATTCGATCGCGATCGTCGCCGCCGCTCGCAAGCTCGCCTGCCTGTTTTGGTGTCTGCTGACGCGCGGCGAGGACTACGCCTACGCACAGCCCTCGCTGACCAAAAAGAAGATGCGTCGCCTCGAGCTGCGCGCCGGCGCCCCACGGTGGCAAGGCGGCCGCGACGTCTGGAGCACCAACCAGGCTATGCGCGACGCCGAACGCGAGCTCGCGCTGCAGGCCCAGCGCGCCTACGAACGCACCATCAAAGACCGCCAACAAGCGGGCGCGAGCGCGACACCGGGCAGCGCATCAAGTGGCTCTTCAAGAGAGCAAGTCGCGCGGCAGACCCCAAGGCCCACGTCTGCGCTTTGACTCGTCGTCGCCCGCGCCCAAGCAAACTGTCCCACGACCACAGGAGCCACCGCAACCCGACTTGACTTTCATCCGTCGTCCATAGCGGGCGTCTGGGGCCTGGGCCGCGGGACGCTCGCTCGCGTGCGGTCGTGATAGCGGCGGCGCGTTGCGCGATGCGAACAACGACCGCGATCCGATACGACTCCTAGGGTCCGGTTGGACCCTCGCAGTCGCGGTCATACGGTCCCCAGCCGACGGGCCGGAGTCGACCCGGCGTATTCATGCGGGCGCGGGCGCTGCGACGGCCGGCGCGGCTTTCGCGCGCGCGTACGAGCGCGTGGTGACGAACAGCGCCGCGGTCGAGACGAGCGTCCCCGCAACGAGGGCGACCGCCCAGCCGGCCGGGCTCGTGATCGCGCCCGGCACGAACAGGTTGATGATGCCGCCGTGTGGCACGATGCTCGCGGCGTCAAACGCCATCGAGAGCGCGCCGGCGACCGCCGAGCCGGCGATCAGTGCCGGGATGATCCGCGGTGGGTTGCGCGCGGCGAACGGGATTGCGCCCTCGGTGATGAACGCAAGGCCGAGCACAGAGGCCGCCTTGCCGGCCTCCCGCTCCTCGGGCAACCAGCGCTCACGGAAGAGGACCGTCGCGAGCGCGAGCGCCAGCGGCGGCGTCATCCCCGCCGCCATGACGGCGGCCATCGGTTCGCGGACACCGCTCTCGATGAGTCCGACCGAGAAGGCGTAGGCGACCTTGTTCAGCGGGCCGCCCATGTCGAAGGCCATCATCGCTCCGAGCACCGCCCCGAGCAGGGCGGCATTCGAACCCTGCATGTCCTCGAGCGCACTGGTCATCTGGTCCTGTAGCCACGAGATCGGCTCGCCGATCACGTAGTACATCCCCAGCCCGACGATGATCGTCGCGCTGAGCGGGAGGATGAGCACGGGCTTGAGCCCCTGTAGGGTCTGCGGCAGGGTGATGTGTGTCGCCAGGTAGCGCGTCGCATAGCCGGCGAGGAAGCCGGCCAGGATCGCGCCGAGGAACCCCGTGTTGACCTGGCCCGCGAGATACCCGCCGATGAGTCCAGGGGCGAGTCCTGGGCGGTCGGCGATCGAGTAGGCGATGTAGCCCGCGAGCACCGGCAAAAACAGCGAGAACGCGCCGCTCCCTATGGAGAAGAGGCGGCCGGCGAACGTCTCGGCGCTCGCCTCGTCGCTGGCGTTGATGTCGAATGCGAAGGCGAACGCGATCAGCAGACCGCCGGCCACGATGAGCGGCAGCATGTGCGAGATGCCGGTCATCAGGTGCTGGTAGAGCGCCATGTACCAGCGCGTCCCGCCGCCGCCTCCGCCGCCGGCGGCGACGGGCCTGCCACCCTCGCCGCGCCCATCCGCTCCCTCGTAGACCGGCGTGGACTCCGACAGCGCGACGGCGATCACGTCGTCCCCGTGCTTGAGTGCCTCCTTGGTGCCGGTTTCGTGCAGCGGCTTGCCGACGAAGCGCGAGAGGTCGACCTTCGTGTCGGCGGCGATGATCACGGCGTCGGCGGTGGCCACGTCCTCGGTGGTGAGCACGTTCTTGGCGCCGACCGAGCCCTGCGTCTCGACCTTGATCCAGTGGCCCAGGGCCTCGCCGGCCTTGCGGAGGCCCTCAGCGGCCATGAAGGTGTGAGCGATGCCCGTCGGGCAGGAGGTGATCGCGACGATCCGCTTCTGCGCCGCCCCGGCGGGCGCGGGCGCGGCCTCTTCCTCGGGCGGCGCCTCGGGAAGTGCGACGTCCGGCTCGGTCGTCGCGGCGGCTGCCGCCTCGATCACGTCGCGCGGATGGCGGATCGCGTCGGCGGTGCTCGCCGCGCTTCGCCGGCAAGCCGGTCAGCGCGGCGGGTCGATGAAGATGTCGGCCGCGATGATGACCGCGTCCGCGTGGGCGATCGCGTCCGGGTCGAGCGGCTGGCGCGTGCCCTCGGCACCCTGTGTCTCGACGGCGATCTGGTGTCCCATCATCCCGGCCTGGCGCTTGAGCGCCTCGGCCGCCATCAGCGTGTGCGCGATGCCGGTCGGGCACGCGGTCACCGCCACGAACCTCATTGCGTCCTCCTCTGGTCCAGGCTCTGCACGGTGACGGCACGTGCCGTGTCCTCCACCGCGGATGCGTCCAGATGCGGCCCGATCCGCGTGATGGCGACCGCCGAGAACGCCGTCGCAAGCGCGGCCACGCTTGCGAGGTCGAGCCCTCGCAACGTGGCTGCGATCGTGCCGGCGACCATCGCATCACCGGCCCCGACGGTGCTGGCGACGCGCACCGGCGGCGGCGTCGCGAAGGCGGTGTCGCCGTCGCGCGTGAACAGGGCGCCGTCGGCGCCGAGCGACACGACGACGGTACCGACACCGCTGCCTGCCAGCTCCTCGGCGGCCTCCACGAGCGCCTCGCGGTCGTGCAGCCGCCGTCCGGTGAGCTCTTCGAGCTCCTCGCGGTTGGGTTTCACCAGATCCGGCAGGGCGGCGATCGCCTCGCGCAGTGCCGGCCCGCTGGTGTCGAGCGCCACGCGCCCCTCGCGCTCGCGCACCAGCTCGGCCAGCCGGCGATACGTCGCGGCCGGCGCACCGGCCGGTAGGCTGCCGGCGAGCACCACCCAGCGCCCCCGCGCGACCGCCTCCGCTACCGTCGCCTCGAGCGCGCGCAACTCGCCGTCGCCGACCTCGAAGCCGCTGAAGTTGATGTCGGTCGTCGCGCCCGCCTCGTCGTCGACGATCTTGATCCCGGTGCGCGTCGTGCCCGCCACCCCGACGAAGTCGTGCGCGATCCCCTCGTGGTCGAGGAACGCCTCGAACAGGCCCGCATTCGGGCGTCCCATGAAGCCGGTCGCGAACACCCGCACCCCGAACTCCGCGAGGAAGGCGGCCACGTTGATTCCCTTGCCACCCGGCGTCACGTGCTCGCGCACGACGCGATTGACCCCCCCGGGGCGAAGGCCGGGCACCCAGATCGTCTGGTCGACGGCGGGGTTCGCCGTCACCGTGACCACGTCGGCCGTCATGGCAGCGCCAGCTCCCGGACCTCCGCGGCGGTCGCGCAGCCCAGCGCGCGGTCGGCGAGCCGGCGGACCGCCGCGTGGTCGACCGTGCGCAGCCGCGCCTTGACCGCCGCGACGCTCGGGATCGTCATCGAGAGCTCGCGCACGCCGAGGCGGCGGGCATCTGGGTCGGGGTCTGCGGCGGCGTCGACCGTCATCTTGATGTTTCGCAGCACCGCCGGATGCAACGCGTCGGCCTGCTTGGCGAGCGCAGGGTGCATCCGGTCCATCGCCAGTACGTACTGGGTCAGGTCGTTCGTGCCGATCGAGAAGAACTGCACGCGGCGCGCGAGCTCGGGCGCGATCGCGACGGCGGAAGGCACCTCGATCATGATCCCCATGTCAACCGGATCGGCGCCGACGTCGGCGCGCGCACGCTCCGCGTACTCGAGCGCCGCCTCGAGGTCCTCGACGCGCGCGATCATCGGGAACATGATCGACACCGGGCCGAGCTTCGAGGCGCGGTAGATCGCGCGCAGCTGGGGCTCGAAGAGCTGTGGGCGCTCGAGGCATAGCCGCACGCCGCGGACGCCGAGGAACGGGTTGTTCTCGTCCGGCACGTCGATGTAGGGCGCGTTCTTGTCGCCGCCGATGTCGAGCGTGCGCACGATCAGCGGCAGGCCGTTGAGCGCGCGAGCCATCGTCGCCAGCGCCTCGTACTGCTCGTCCTCGCTGGGCGGCTCGTCGCGGCCGAGGAACAGGAACTCCGTGCGCATCAGCCCGACGCCTTCGGCGCCGGCCTCGACCGCCGCCGCCGCCTCGTCCGGGCCGGCGATGTTCGCAGTCACCTCGACGCGATGGCCGTCCTTCATGATCGCCGGCTCGTAGCGCGTCTGGTACTCGCGGTCGCGCAGCACGGCGATGTCGCGCTGCGCGGTCTGCGCTGCCGCCAGGTCATCGTCGCCCAGGTCGAGCCAGAGCATCCCCGTCGCGCCGTCGAGCACCACTGGGGCGTTCTGTTTGGTGGCCAGCACAGCCGGGCCGGCGCCGACCATCGCCGGGATGCCGAGGGCGCGCGCGATGATCGCGGTGTGAGACGTGCCGCCGCCGAGCGCGGTGGCGAAGCCGACGACGCGCGCTGGGTCGATCGCCGCGGTGTCCGATGGCGCCAGGTCGTCGGCGATCAGGATCACCGGGTGGCCGGGCAGCTGCGGCGCCTCGTCGTCGCTGGCGGCCAGGAAGCGCAGGACGCGCTGGCCGACGTCGCCCAGATCGACCGCCCGCGCCGACAGCAGCGGGTCGTCGACCTTGGAGAGCTCGTCCGCGCGCCGCTCGACCACCTCGCGCCACGCCCAGCCGGCCGACTCGCCGCCTCGGATCGCGGCGTACGCCTCGCGCTCGAGGTCCGGGTCGTCGAGGAACGCCTCGTGCGCGCGGAAGATCGAGGCCTTGCCCGCGCCGGACTTCGCCTTCACCTCCTCGTAGAGGTCGCGCAGCTCCGAGCGCGCGGACTCGATGGCGCTGCGGAGCCTGTGCTCCTCGGCGTCCGGGTCCTTGGCCGTGCGCTCGACGACGAGCCTGCGCCGCTTGAGATGCCACACCGGCCCGATCGCGATTCCCGGCGAGGCCGCGATCCCGGGCACGCCGGTGGCCGGTCCCGCCGGCCGCCACTCGGGCAGCTCCGCGACCGCCGCCTCGGCCTCTTCCTCCTCCTCGCCGAGGCCGGCCGTCACCGCGTCCTCCAGCGCCCGCAGCGCCTCGTGCTCGTCGGAGCCGCTCGCAAGCAGCGTCACCGTCGAGCCGCCGTCCGCGCCCAGGCTCAGCAGCGACGCAAGGCTCTTGCCGTTCGCGACCTTCCCGTCATGGCGCACCCGAATGTCGGCCGCGAAGCCCTTCGCGACGTTGACGAAGAACGTCGCCGGACGTGCATGCAGACCGCTCGAGCCCGCGATGAGGACGTCCGCGCTCGCGTACGCCTCGAGCAACTCGTGCTCCATCGTCCCGCCCGTGCGCGCTTGCGTGTCCCCGGGCCCGCGGGTCAACCGGTCGACGACCTGCGCCGGATCCGAGGTCGTGGAGAGCCGCTCGACCTCGTCGGCATCCGCGAGCACCTGCGTGAGGTTCGCGAGGATCTGGAGGTGTTCGTCTGAGGCGGCCGCGATGCCAACGACGAGCCGCACCTGCTCGCCTGGGTTCCACTCGACTTCGCCGGGGACCTGGACGACCGCGATCCCGGTCTCGCGGATCATCTCGCGGTCCTTGAGCATGCCGTGCGGTATCGCGATCCCCTCGCCGAGATAGGTGTTCGCGACCTTCTCGCGGCCGAGCATCGACTCGGCGTAGTCTGGATCGGTGTTGCCGCCGTCCGCGAGAAGCCCGGCGACCATGCGGATCGCCTCCTCCTTCGTGGCCGGCGACGCGCCCAGGCGAACGCGCGCAGCGTCGATCATCGTCGATCCTCCTCACCCGTCACAACACCAGGCAACGCAGAGCAACCTTACGCCGGCATTCCCCTGCCGTGCGGACATTCTTGATTGCGCCGAGACGGTGAACCGAGCGAGCCACGGCCGGGACTCCTGGCCACGGTGCGACTGCGGCGTCGCCCTGGACCCGTGACTCCCGATCATCGCCGCGACGCCGCAGTCGCACCGTGGCCAGGAGTCCCGGC
>DATMJM010000263.1:0-4584 GCA_035553935.1 Solirubrobacteraceae bacterium | reverse complement strand
CACGACCAGCGCCACGCGTTGAGCGCCGGTACGGTCATCGTGTCGAAGCCGCGGACGAGAGCGAGCATGATCGCGCCCGCGCGCACGCCGACGATGAGCTTCAGCGGGCGCGACGCTGGAACAGCCCCACCGCGATCGCGTACGCGCTGCGCACGGCCGGACTCGTCGAGGGCGGCGACGCCGGGATCGAACTGTTGCGTGAGGCCGCGGCGGCCGTCGACGGCTCTCCCGCGCGGTATGAGCGCGCCCGCTCGCTGACCGAGTACGGGGCCGCGCTACGTCGCGCCGGCCACCGCCGCGACGCACGCGAGCCGCTCCGCGAGGCGCTCGAGCTGGCCGACCGCTGCGGGCTATGGCGGACGGCGGCGCGCGCACGCGAGGAACTGCTGGCGACCGGCGCGCGACCGCGGCGATCGGCCCGCAGCGGCGCGGACTCACTGACCCCGAGCGAGCGACGGGTGTGCCGGCTCGCGGCTGGCGGTCTGAGCAACCGCGACATTGCCCAGGCGCTGTTCGTGACGCTACGCACGGTCGAGGGACATCTCACCCAGAGCTACATGAAGCTCGACATCAGCTCGCGCGACGAGCTCGCCATCGTGCTTGGCGGCGCCGAGACCCCTGCCTGAATAGACGGTTGCTCCTCGGTTGTGGGCCCAAAAACCAGGGTCATCCCACGGTGCGCCACCACCGCACACCGTGCACCATCGAGGCATGCGAACGCCATCGGAACCGCTGACGACAACGCCATCGCTGCCCCGCGAGATCAAGCTCTACATGTTCTCGGGCTCCAACTCCGTTCGCACCGCCGAGTTGATGCTCCACCACAAAGGCATCGCCTACCAAGAGGTGATCCTCAGGCGCGGCGCTCACGCCACGCAGCTTCCCGCGCTCGGCTTCAGCGGAAGGACCGTGCCCGCGCTCGAGATCGATGGGCTCCGCGTCCAACGAACCCGCGAGATCTCACGGGCTCTGGACCTCATCAAACCCGAGCCAAGGCTCTTCCCCGCCGATACCGCAGATCGAGTCGCCGTCGAAGACGCGGAGCGCTGGGGCGAAGAGCTACAGAACGCCGCACGCCGCCTGTTCTATAGCGCCATGACGCGCACGAGAGCGGACGCCGTCGACCAACTCGCAGCCAGAGCACATGGGGCCACCGACGTTGCAGTCCGCCGCGACATAGCTGAACTGCCGGCGCGCCTTGACCAGATCGACGCCTGGATCAAGGCCGGCGTACTCGGCGGCGACGACCTGAACGCCGCGGATTTCCAGATCGCCCCCAGCATCGCGTGGTTGCTGTGCTTTGACGACATCGCGCCGTTCCTCCAACGCAGACCCGCCGCCGATCACGCGATCCGCGTGTCAGGCACGAACCGCCGCCACATACCTCGGGTACTCGCCGAGGAGTGGCTCACACCCCTTCGCATGCAAGGCATCGACGCCGCGCGACCGGCAGACTGACCGGCGAACGACGCTGGGCTCAAGGTGACCCCGGCGAGCAGTTCCAGGTGACCGCCGGCGACACGCCATTCGCACAGCGATCGCACTCGAATCACGCGAAAACCGCGCTCGGGACCTTGTCCCAGGAACCCGTCCCCTAACCGGGATCTTTCACGAGGTCGATCTGGCGGTCGTGTCGCGGGGCCGCGTTGTGTGAGGGCGGGTGGTGGTGAGGATGTCGGGCGTGCTGGGGCCAGTTATGGCCGTCGCGAGCGGGCGAGGGGCTGCTCGGGCGGCGGCAGCGCGGGTTGTCGGGCAGGCGGATCTTCCGGCGTGCCGGCCGGGTTTGGCGTGCTGCGCTGGCGGCGTCGGTGGCCGGGTTCAGCCGGGCGCGGGGAGGACTCGTAGCCGTGTGAAGGCGGCGAGCAGCGCGGTCGCCCAGGGCCAGGAGCGCGGGAGGCGCAGGCGGGTGTTGCGGGCGTGGCGGGTGATGCGGCCGGCGACGTGCAGCAGGCGGTAGCGCAGCCGTTTGGGTTCGCATGAGGCGAGCTCGCCGTCAAGCAACAGGCGCTGGGTGAAGCAGATGAGGTCTTGGGCGCAGAGCACGAGTTCCAGCCAGCAGGCGTTGGCCTCAAAGGCGCTGAACGGGAGGTTTTTGAGGCCGGCGTCGCGGGCGCAGCGGATGCGGTCCTCGACGCGTGCGTGCGCGCGATGACGCGCTTCGATGAGCGCGAGATCTGTGCCGGCCTGGTCGGTCAGGACGCACTGGAAGCGGTGTCCGGCGATGTCGGTGAACGACAGTTGCGCGCCGGGATGCGGGCGCTCGCGGCGCACGAGCAGCCGCGAGCCATCAGGCCAGGCGGTGAGGTCGACGAAGCCGGTGATCTCGCTGACCCAGGCGCCGTCGCGATCGGTGCCGTCCTGGCTGATCGCCGGTACCCACGCGGTTTCAGGCAGGTCGAGGATCGCTTGGCGGAGCGTCTGGTGATCGCGAACCCCAGCGAGAAGCGAACGTTCGTCTCGTGCAGCGCGGCGGCGAAGTCGTGGCTGGCACCGGCGGAATCCGAGCGCGCGAGGATCTTGCCGTCCAGCGCGTCGGCGGGCAGCTGCCCAAGCGCAAGCTCGAGCACCCGGATGTGATCGGCGGCGGCGGTGTTCGAGCCGGCGTTGCCCTCCCGCAGCACCCCGGCCAATGCCTCGCCGGTCTCATCCAGATAACACAGCAGCGGGTGAAAGCGAAGCCGCGCTTCCACGTCGGCGCGGCGCCCTCCTTCTCGCTGTGGCTCGTGATCAGGTGCGAGTCGAAATCCAAGACCACACGCTCGGGACGAGCGCCCGCTGCCCACGCCCGCGCACGGACTCGGGCGCGCGCGTCACGCAGCCCGTCAAGCACGTGTTCGTCGACGAGCTGGACCGCCCGCCACGCCGTCGGACCCGACGCGACCGCCCCGAACAGCTGCGGCTGATCGCGCAGCACGCCGAGATCCGCGACGCAATCACCGCCGTCGGCGAGCATCACCGCCAGGTCGGCCAGCACCCGGCCCCGATCATGTCCGCCGGCGCGCTGGCGTGTGCCCGCCAGCGCCGCGGAGAACTCGCCCGCGACCCCCAGCCGATGCGCCAACCCGGCAATCAACGCGGTCCCCGCACGCGACACCAACCCATCGCCGTCCGCAGCGACTTCTACCGTTACAACGCGGCCATCGGGCTGCACCATCTGGGTGATCCTCCTGAGCAGAGCCTGCGAGCTTCGACAACCCGCATCCTCCCTGCTCAGGAGGACATTCCCACCGCGTCGGCTACGCCAGACGCAGCGCTACCGAAAGATCCGGGCAACGAGACGTGCCGCGCGTCCCACTACGGAACCTCGATCGGCATGCGCAGCCAAGCGCCGCGGACCTTGCCCGCGTGCATCGGCACAACCCCCGTCCCTCTTGATTGCGTCGACGCGGGCGCCTCATCCGTGGCGTCGGCGCTGCGCCGCAGCGGGAGTGTCGCCGCGTCATGTTCGTGTTGTCGTGGTTCGGCTTGCGTGGCCGCTGACTGCGCGCGAGACTGCCGACCATGACGCTGGGTGAATCCCGGTTGCGGTCCGTTGCGCTCGGTGTCTGCCTTCTCTGCGCTGCGATCGCCGCCTGTGGCGACGAGTCGCCACCGGCGGCCGAGGTTCCCGCGGCCGCTGGCGGCAACGCCGCCATCGTCGAGGTGGGCTGTAGCGAGGGCGGGCCGTCGCCGCAGCGATCCCGCCGCGGTGATCTACCGGTTGAACCGTTCGTTCTGATCGGGATCGACGAAAGTGACGTGCCGCCGCGGCATCGCCAGGTCGGCATTGAGCGCCCGCCGGACGCGTTCGGCCGCCACGGCTACAAGGTGCCGGTCAGCCTGCCCAACGGCACCTCCGCAGTCCTGTCGATCCCGCGCTTCGAGCGTGGCCGGCTGGGGTTGGTCTTCACCCAGCAGGCGCAGCGGCGGGTGCTACGCGAGGGGGTCGCCGGCGCCGACCGCGTGGTCCGGTTTACCGCCTGCCCACGAGGCCGAGCATCGGGTCGCACCGGCTGGCCGGGCGGGTTCGCCATCGACGACCCGCACTGCGCCACGGTGACCATCAACCCCGGCCGCTCTCCGGCGCACAACTTCGGCCTGCCGCTCGGCCGCGCGTGTCCACCGCCTAGGTAGCGGCTTTGCGGGCCGGCGCCCTGTGCAGGCGCTGCGCGCCTGCACAGGGGGGCGCCGTAAGTTCGTCGGGTGCAAACCTGCAGACCCGACGAGGACAGCGCCACGGCGTTGCCCCCGCCGGCCCTGCTGCACCTGGGAAGGGCCAACTCGGCGTAGAGCTCGACATCGAGCCCCGAGGCGTTCGGGGCGGAACGCTGATCGGGGACGTCTGGATGGCCCGAGACTGCCGGGCTTGCCTAAACCTCGATCCACCGGTCGGGTCGGGTTGCCGGGCGTCGGTGACGGTGAGATTGATGAGTTGGCGGTCCGTCGTGGGCATCTGCGCGTGCTGCGCGGGCGATCCTGGCCGCTGCGGCGCGTGGCGGGGCTGTCGGGCGCGGCCGTGCGCGTGTTCGGGCAGCGTGGAGCGTCGCGGGGGGCGCGGGGGTTGCGGTAGCGGTGAGCGGTGTGGTCAGGCGGCGCTGGGGAGCG
>DATMJM010000262.1:0-3032 GCA_035553935.1 Solirubrobacteraceae bacterium | reverse complement strand
GCTTCCCCGAGGTGGCGCCGTAGGAGTAGACCTTGCCGTCGGTGGAGCCGATGTAGACGCGCCCGTAGGCCGCCGTCGGCGTCGAGTAGAACTGGCCGCGGCCGCCGAGGCGGTCCTGCGAGGAGCTGCGCCAGAGCTGCTTGCCCGTTTTCGCGTTCAACGCGTAGAGGTGGCCCTTGTAGGTGCCGACGTAGAGGCGGTTCCCGGAGAGCGTGAGCGCGCCCTTGATGCGCCCGTCGGCCCTGAACGTCCAGCGCACGCGGCCGTTCCGCTCGTCCAGCGAGTAGACGCGGCCGCGCCAGTCGCCGACGTAGACGCGGCGATGGGCGAGCACCGGCGAGGACTCGGTCGGGCCGAGCTTCGTCCGCCAGCGGATCTTCCCGAAGCCCGCCGCGAACGCGATCACCTCGCCCTCGAGCCGCCCGGGCGGACGCTCCGAGTTGCACGGCGGCCGGTTGAGGAAGGCCTGGAAGACGGTGTTGCGGACGACCGCCGGCGACGCGGCCACGCACCGGCCGATCTCCTTGCGCCAGGCGCGCTTCCCCGTCTTCGCGTTGACGGCGAACATCACGCCGGAGTTGTTCGTGAAGTAGAGGCGCCCGTACGCGATCGCCGGCGGGAACTCGAGCAGCTGCCGCGCCCGGAACATCCACAGCTGCCGGTAGGGCGGGCGGTGCGGGTACGGCGCCACGCGGTGACGCTCGTTGTCGTAGCCGTAGGTGGGCCACACGACGCCTGGGAGCGGCGGCTTCGCCGGCGGCGCGGACCCCGTCTCTGTGGGGGGCGCGGTCGTCGTGGGCGGCGGCGGCAGCGTCTCGAGGATCTCGTCCGTCGCCACGAACTCCTCCGTCGAGGAGCCGCGCACGTCCGCGGCCGCCTGGCGCTTCTGGAGGACGTACGCGCCCGCCGCGCCGGCCGCGACGAGGAGCAGCGCGGCGGCGGCGAGCAGCAGGCGCTTCCTCACGGCTTTCCCTTCCGCACCGGCTCGACGGCCCAGAGCCGCGAGTAGCCGTGCAGGAGCAGGCGGCTGCCGTTGCCGGAGACCGGCACGTACTCGCCGTGCGGGAAGCGGAGCACGACCTTCCCCGTCTTCGCGTCCGCCGCCGTGATCGAGCCGTACGTGCTGCCGGCGTAGACGATCCCGTCGACGACGACGGCGGCGCCCGAGACGCGGCCGGCGGGGACGGTCCAGAGTACGCGCCCGGTCCCCGCGGCGACGGAGTAGAGCCGGCCGTTGTAGGAGCCGAAGAAGACGCGGCCAGCCCAGACCGCAGGCGAGGAGTAGACGTAGGCGCCGGTGCTCACGCGCCAGAGCCGGCGGCCGCCCGTGCTGAACGCCGTCATCGTGCCTCCCGTCGACGAGGGCACGTAGACGCGTTTGCCGTCGACCGCCGGCGTCCCGTAGATGCGGCCGTTGACGGAGGCGACCCAGCGGCGCTTCCCGTTCCGCTGCGCGAGCGCGTGCACGCGGCCGCCGTAGTCGCCGATGTAGAGCGTGCCCTTGTGGAGGGCGGCGCTCGAGGTGATCTTGTGGCCGGTGCGGAAGCTCCAGCGGAGCGTGCGGCGCTTCAGGTCGAGCGCGTAGATGCGGCCGTTCCACGCGCCGAAGTAGTCCACCCCGTTCACGACGACCGGCGAGGACTCGATCGGCGAGCCGACGCGGTAGCTCCAGCGGAGCTTGCCGTTGCGCCGGTTCAGCACCCGCACGAGCCCGTCCATGCCGTGGATGACGACGTCCTCGCCGACGACCGCGGGGGACGACGCCATCTTCGAGCGGGAGGGGCGGTAGCGCCACACGACGGCGCCGTCACGCATCCGCAGCGCCCAGACGTGGCCGTGGTAGTTCGCGACGAACGCGACGCCCTCGTGTACGACCGCCGGGAACTCGACGAGCGAGCCGACGCCGCGCGACCAGACGGTGCGGAAGGGCGGGCGCAGCTTGATCGCCGTGTGGGCGTTCGTCCGCTGCGGGTTCGCGCCGAACATCGTCCACTGCGTCGCCGTGCGGTAGAGGCGGACGGTGCCGCGGCGGTTGCGCTGCAGGGGGAGGCGTACCGTGCGGGTGCCGTAGCCGGGCTTCGAGACGCGCACCTCGAGCGGCGCGGGCCGCTTGACCCGGACGTAGGCGAGCCCGCGCGGGTTCGCGTAGCCGAAGCGCTTCCCGATCACGACGCGGGCCCCGTGGATGCGCCGGTTCGTGTCGCCGTCGATGACGGTCACGAGCGCGTTGATCCGTCCCGAGAGGTCAGGGGACAGACCCGGGGTCTGTCCCCTGACCGGAACGGACGGCGAAGGGGTCTGTCCCGGGGTCTGTCCCCTGTCCGGGGCGGACGGCTTCGGCGGCGGGCGCCAGGGCGCGGGCGCGTCGTCGACGCGGAGCGCGACGCCACCGTCATCGCGCGTCGCCGCGCAGGCTGCCGCCAGGGCCACGAGAGCCGTGGCCATTGCTACCGCGAGCAGGCGATTCACGCCTCGCCGGGCTCGCTGGCGATCGGCTCGGGGAGCTCCTCGGCGAACGGCTCGAGGCTACCGCCCTCGCCGGAGGTCAGGCACAGGTGGGAGAAGAAGCGCGTCATCACGACCCCTGCGCGGAACTCGCCGAGGCGCGGCTCGGGCCGCTCGCCGCGCGCGAGCTGCAGCGCGAGCTCAGGGTAGCGCGACCCCGCCGCGAGCGGCAGCGGAAAGGCGCCGCCGAAGCGCGGGTTCACGTCGGTGACCTCGTGCCGCCCGTCGTCCTCGCGGAAGCACTGGATCGTCCCCGGCCCCACGAGGCCGAGCGTCTCCGCCACGTGGGCGCCGAACTCGATCAGGTCGCGGTCGGCGATCGTCATCCCCTTGATCGACTCCCCGCCCTTCGACTGGATCATCGTGCGCGGGATCGCGTTCAGGCAGCGGCCGTCGAGGTCGCAGAAGACGTCGATCGAGAACTCCTCGCCGCGGCAGCACGTCTGCACGAACGAGTCGACGGTCGTGTAGCGGAGGAAGAAGTCGAGCTCGGCGCGGTCGTGGGCGCGGTAGATGTGCCGTGAGCC
>DATMJM010000261.1:0-5553 GCA_035553935.1 Solirubrobacteraceae bacterium | reverse complement strand
CTCTACATCTGCGTCGACATCGAGCCCGACGGCCACGCGCCCGGCCTGAGCTCGATCGTGTCGCTCGGCGCGTGCGCGGCGGCCGTGCGCGACGAGGCGGGCGCCGTGCAGGCGCTCGAGCCGGAGGCGGCGACCTTCTACGCCGTCCTGCGGCCGATCGGCGACGCGTACGTCGAGAAGGCGCTGCGCGTGACCGGCTTCGACCGCGGGCAGCTCGAGCGCGACGGCCGGCCGCCGGAGGAGGCCCTGCCGGAGTTCGCTGCATGGATCGACGAGCGCGCGGCCGACCACGACGCGCTGCCGGTCCTCGCGGCATATCCGCTCGGGCTCGTCTGGAGCTTCACGCAGTACTACCTGCACGCGTTCGCCGGTCGCAGCCCCTTCGGCCAGTCGGCGCACTACGACATGAAGTCCGCCTACGCCGCGCTCGCCGGCAGCGCGGTCCGCGACGCGATCAAGCGCCGCATGCCGAGCTCCCTGCTCGGCCCGCGGGACTCCAAGACCCACCACGCGCTGCAGGACGCGATCGGGCACGTCGACCTGCTGGTCGGGCTGCTGCGCTGGGAGGGGCGCTCGTGAGTGCGGCGGGCGCCTCATTCGACACGACCGCAGAGCCTCAGCAGCTGCTGCCGCCTCGCGCCACCCGGGACGACGGCGCGAACCCCGTGATCCCGGTCGGCCCGTACACCGGCTCGTAGCCCCGGCTCGCGCGCGTCGCCGTCACGCGGAAGGGGTCGCCGCCGTCGTCGACCACGACCGTCGATGCGTTGCCGTCGGCGTCCTTCAGCGACAGCTCGGCCGTCCACGCGATCCGGCGCCGCTTCGTCGCCGCGCGCAGCTCGATGACCTGCGGCTCCGACCGCGAGACCTCGAGCGCGAGGTTGCGCGACACGACGCCGTTGACGCTGACGTAGCGGACGGCGCCGCGCTTGGCGTCGAGGTTCGCCTGCGCGCGCCGCACGGGCTGGGCCATGCAGCCCGACAGCGCGGTGTACCAGCCGCGCAGCGGGCGCGCGTCGCTGACGACGTTGAAGCGCACGCCCTCGACCGTCACCGGATCGTCCGACGAGGCGCGCAGCGAGAGCCGCACGATCTGCGGGCTGCCGGCGAGCGCGCCCTTCGCCAGCGCGCTCTCGGGGTCGGACACGATCTTGTTGCGCGCCACGCGCGAGAGCTTCGAAGGATCGCGGAAGCGCTCGCGCGGCACGACGTAGTACGGGGCGTAGGGGTGGGCGCTCTCGAACGATCCGGGCCGCATGACGTTCACGCGCAGCGACGCGGCGGCGACGGTCTCGTCGTCTGTCAGCGCGAACTCGTTGACCAGATACGCCACGCCCGCCAGCACGATCAGCACGCAGACGACGAGCGGGATCCGGCGCAGGATCCTCCTCAGCACCGGCGGCAGGCTACCGTGAATCGACCCGGTGCTGCTCCGACGCCGCGGCCGTGGCATGCACGGGG
Organism: Solirubrobacteraceae bacterium; assembly: GCA_035553935.1. GTDB lineage: Bacteria > Actinomycetota > Thermoleophilia > Solirubrobacterales > Solirubrobacteraceae > CADCVQ01. Next base: position 4,092 of record DATMJM010000261.1, on the reverse strand, counting down.
GCAGCGCCGGCGCAGAAGCTCGGTCCTTGCGCGAGCGCCGGCACGCGCGCCCCGCCGGGCGCGCTGTGATGTCCCGCCCGGCGCACCTCTGGCGCGTACGTCAGCCGAACGTTCCCGGCGGCGCGGGCTCGGCGCGGCCGCCGGGCATCGGCCGGTGCCCGTGGCGCGGCATCCGCAGCGAGCGGCCGGCCGCCAGCGCGTCGACATGCCGCTCGACGCGGTCGAGGATCCGGTCGGCCTGCTCGCGCGCAAGGTCGCCGTCCTCGACCGCCTTCTCCAGGCGCGCCCTGGCGGCCGACTTCAGCGCAGCGCGGACCTCGGCGACCGACTTTCCGTGGGCCTTGGCGAGGTCGGCGAGCGACGTGCCCGAGTGCAGCGCCTCGCGCAGCTTCTCGGGCGTCGTGCCCAGCGTCTTCGCCAGATCGGCGCCGAGCGGCCCGCCGTGCAGGCCGATGCCGCGCCGGCCGGTCGGGGGCGCGACCGGCTTGTGCAGCGGTGGTCCGCCGAGCGGGCCGAGCACGCGCCCCGACCGCTCGCGGGCGGCCTTGATCGCTTCGGCCTGCTTCTGCGTCAGATCGCCGTCCTTCACGGCCCGGTCGAGCTGGGCGTCCTGCGCGGCCGTCAGCGCGTCGCGCAGCTTCTCGGGGGTCACGTTCAGCCGCTTGGCGGCATCGTCGAGAACGGCGCGCGCGGCCTTCTTGCCGTCATCCTTCGTCTGAGCGGCGATCGCTGCGCCGGTGCCGCCGGCCACGAGCAGGCCGCTCAGGGCGAACGCTGCGATCCGTCGTGCACCCATCGACCACGTCCTCCTTCGTCTGGTGCAGGCAACGTGGCAGCCGAACATAAGAGCCGCGTACGAGTTTCCTGAGAACACGGCAAGCTCTTAAGCCCCGCTTGAGCCTCGCGCGCTGGACTGGGCCGGTGTCCGCGCTCGCCAACGACCCCCGGCTTGTCGACGACCGGACCGCAGCGCTCGAGGCGGCGCCGCACGGCGACGATCACCGCGGCGATCCGGCGCTCGACCATCTCGCGCCCGGCCGCTACCTGGTGTGCGGGCAGGACGCGTTCGCGCTGACCGGCGACGTAACGCACGTCGGGCGCGGGATGACCGCCGACATCCGCCTCGACGACCACACCGTGTCGGCGCGCCACGCGATCGTGGTCGCGCGCGGCGGCCGCCTGCGCATCCTCGACGACCGCAGCACGAACGGCACCCTCGTCAATGGTCGCCGCATCGACGAGGCGGAGCTGCGCGAGGGCGACGTCCTCGTGCTCGGCCGCGTCGTGCTGACGTACCGCCACGTGCGCTGACCGCAGCGGTCGCGGCGGCCGATCAGCCCTTGCCGGCCGCGTCGGGATGCGACTGCAGGATCTCCTCCCCGGCTTCGCCGGTGCGCACGCGGTAGGCCTCCTCGACCGGCAGGACGAAGACCTTGCCGTCGCCGACGCCCCCGGTGCGGGCGTGCTTGAGCACGGTGTCGACGACGAGTCGCACGTCGCCGCCGGCGACGACGCACTCGACCTTGACCTTCGGGCGCAGGTAGTTCGTCAGCTCGGCACCGCGGTAGCGCTCGGTGATCCCGCGCTGGCGCCCGGAGCCCTTGACCTCGCTGACCGAGAGCGACGGAAAGCCCTTCGCCAGCAGGTCTGCGCGGATCGGCTCGAACGCCTCGTGGCGGATGTAGGCAATCACCATCTTCATGCGGTCACCTCGGGTCGGGGCAAATGGGCGGAGGACCCGTCGATCGGGTGCAAGGCGGACGGTACCCGACGCGCAGCGGCACCGGAGCGAATCGCGCTCAGACCGGCTCCGCGACGCGGACCTCGCCGTCGGCGCTGGACTCCGGGCGGAGGAGGATCGCGCCCTCGCCGGTCACGTAGGCTCCTCGCCGTGGTGGACGATGTCCATGCCGATGGCCTCCTCGTGCGCGCTTCCGCGCAGCGGCATGAGCGCGCCGAGCACGCGCAGCAGCACGTAGGTCATGGCGAAGGCGTAGACCGGCGCGGCGACCGCCGCGACGAGCTGGGAGACGAACTGGCCGGCGTCGCCGTAGACGAGGCCGTCGGCGACGCCGTTCCAGCCCTGCTGGGCGAAGAAGCCGATGAAGAGGATGCCCGTCAGGCCTGCGACGCCGTGGGCGGCCAGCACGTCGAGCGTCTCGTCGACGCGCGTGCGCGGGCGCAACGCGACCACGGCATAGCAGGGCAGCGTTACGACGACGCCGAGCACCATCGCCCAGCTCGGGCTGATGAACCCGCCCGCGGGCGTGATGCCGACGCAGCCGACGATGATCGCCGTCGCCGCGCCGATCGCGGTGATCTGGCGGCTGCGCGCGAGGTCGAGCAAGAACCACGTCAGCAGCGTGCAGGCGGGCGTCAGCAGGGTGTTCGTGAACGCGAGCACGCTCGCGTTGCCGGTGGTGAAGCCGCTGCCGCCGTTGAAGCCGAACCAGCCGAACCACAGCAGCCCTGCGCCGAGCAGGCAGTAGACGGCGTTGTGCGGCAGCAGGGCCTGGCGGCCGTAGTCCTTGCGCGCGCCGACGACGAGCGCGGCTGCGAGCGCCGAGAAGCCCGAGCCCATCTCGACTGGGACGCCGCCCGCGAAGTCGAGGGTGCCCTGCTCCTGCAGCCACCCGCCGCCGAAGGCCCAATGTGCCATGACCGCGTACACGAGGATCGACCACAGCGCGGCGAAGACGAGAAACGGCCCGAAGCGCATGCGCTCGACGACCGCGCCCGAGACGAGCGCGGTCGTGATGATGCAGAACGTCCCCTGGAACGCGAAGAACAGGAGGTGCGGGATCGTCGAGCCGTCGCGCGGCGCGAAGCCGACGTCGTTGAGGAACGCGTGCCCGAGGCCGCCCAGGATCGGCCCGTCGCCGTCGAAGGCCAGCGAGTAGCCGACGAGCGCCCAGGTGATCGTCGCGACGGCGATCGCGCCGACGCACATCATGAACGTGTTCAGCGAGTTCTTCGAGCGCACGAGCCCGGCGTAGAACAGGCCGAGCCCGATCGTCATCACCAGGACGAGCGCGGTCGCGATGAGCATCCATGCCGTGTCGCCGGCGTTGACCTCCGCGACCGCGGCGCCCGTGAGCGAGCTCATGCGCCCACCGGCGTCACGGCGGCGTCGTCCTTCTCGCCCGAGCGGATCCGCACGACGCGCTCGAGCGGCACGACGAAGATCTTGCCGTCGCCGACCTCACCGGTCTGCCCGCCGTCGCAGAGGGCATCGATCGTGGGCTGCACGAACTCGTCGGAGACCGCGATCTCGAAGCGCATCTTCTCGGAGAGCCCCATCTTCACGCGCGTGCCGCGGTAGGTCTCGACGCGGTCGAGCTCGCCGCCGTGGCCCTGCACGCGGCTCAGCGAGAACCCCCGCACCTCCGCGCGGTACAGGGCCTCGAGCACGTCGTTGACCTTGTCCGGGCGGACGATCCCGATCACGAGCTTCACGTTGTCTCTCCCCCGTCGAGTGCAGCGCGCAGGCTGTCCGCCGCTCGCCCGGTGGTCTTTGTCCCGCCGGACAAAGATCCGCAGAGGTCCATGGCCCGGCTGTACAACGATCAGGGCGGCGCGTTGGACCGGCTGTCGCGGGCGCGTGCCCATTCGACCGCGAACTCGGCTCCGAACACGACGACGTTGGCCGCGGCGTACACGAAGATCAGCAGCGCCATGGCGGCGCCGAGCGAGCCGTAGAGCGCCCCGAAGTCTGCGAGCTTCTCGAAGTACAGCTCCAGGCCCTGCTTGACGAGCGCGAGCCCGAGCGCCGCGACGATCGCGCCCGGCCAGATCTCCCGCAGGGGCTTGCGGTGCATCGGCAGCACGCGATAGAGGAAGAGCATCGCGAGAGCGACGAAGACGAGCGGCAGCAGCTCGCTCGCGAGCTCCAGCAGCGCGGCGAGCACCCAGCCGCCGCCGTCCTCGTCGTCGAGGATGTCCGCCAGCCGGTGCGTGACCGTCAGCGACACGCTGAGCGCGAGGATCGACGTCCCGCCGAGCACGAGCGCGAGGTCCAGCGCCTTGCGCTTGAGCAGCGGCGGGCGCTGGTCGATGTCCCACGCCTCGTTGATCGAGTGGCGCAGCGCGGCC
>DATMJM010000260.1:0-2072 GCA_035553935.1 Solirubrobacteraceae bacterium | reverse complement strand
CTTCAAGTCCTTCCCCGACCGCACCAAGCTCGAGTTCTCCCCCGGCGTGTCGGTGGTCGTGGGGCCCAACGGGTCGGGCAAGTCCAACATCACCGACGCCGTGCTGTGGGCGCTGGGCGAGCAGAGCCCGCTGGCGGTGCGCGGCCAGACGATGTCCGACGTCATCTTCGCCGGCGGCGCGGGGCTGCCGTCCCGCAACGCGGCCGAGGTCGAGGTGGTGCTCGACAACTCTGGCGGGGCGTTCGAAAGCGAGTTCTCCGAGATCTCCATCCTGCGCCGGCTCACGCGCGACGGCGAGGGCGAGTACCGGCTCAACGGCGCCCGCTGCCGGCTCGTGGACGTGCTCGAGGTGCTCTCCGACACGGGGCTCGGCAAGGAGATGCACTCCGTGGTGTCGCAGGGGCGCGTCGAGTCGATCATCCACTCCAAGCCGCGCGACCGTCGCCTGCTCATCGAGGAGGCGGCGGGGCTGGGCAAGCACCGCAAGCGCCGCCACCGGGCCCAGCTCAAGCTCGCCCGCACCGAACAGAACCTCTCGCGGGCGCTCGACGTGGAGCGCGAGGCGCGCTCGCGGCTGCGTCCGCTCAAGCGCCAGGCCGAGGCCGCGGAGCTGCACGAGCGGCTGGAGCGCCAGTCGCTGGAGGCCCGCCTCGAGCTGTCGCGTGAGGCGGTGCGGGCGCTGCAAGCCGACCTGGCCGCCGCCGAGGACGTGGCGGGCGGGGCGCGCGCGGAGCGCGATCAGGCCGAGCAGCAGCTCGGCGAGGTCGCCGCGCGGCGCGAGCGCGCCGAGCAGTCGTTCGCGGAGCAGACCCGCGCCCGCGAGGGGCTCACCGGCCGGCTGTTCGCCGCCCGCTCGGCCGCGGAGCGGATCGCCATGCGCGCCGAGCGCGCCCGTGACGCCGGGGTTGCCGCCGCCGAGTCGGCCGAGCGGCGCCGGCGCGAACTGGAGGCGCTCGAGGCCGCCGGCGCCGAGGACGCGCCCGACGAGCAGGCCGCCGACCGCATCCAGGCGCTCGAGGCCGAGCTGGCCGAGCTCGACGAGCGCAGGCGTGAGCGGCTGGAGGCCGAGCTCGCCGGCCTGGAGCAGGAGCGCGCGCAGGCCGAACGCCGGCACGAAGAGCTGGCCGCGGCCGCGGACCAGCGCCGTCAGGCCGTCGCCGCGGCCGAGCAGGCGGCCGACGCCGCGCGGGCCTCGCGCCGCCAGGCCGAGCACGCCGCCGAGGCCGCGCGGCGCGAGGCCGCCAACGTCGGCGCGCAGCTCGCCGCCGCCAACCAGTTCCTGCGCACGGCCGCGGGTGCGCCCGGAGGCGCCAGCTCGCTGGCCGACGGCATCGCGGTCGAGCCCGGCTACGAGCGCGCGCTGGCTGCGGCGCTTGGCCCGCGCCTGGGCGCCGGCGTGGTGGGCGACCTTCCCGCGGCCCAGCAGCTGCTCGACGGTGCCGGCCGCGACGGGGGCACTGCGCTGGTGGCCCCGGCCGGCGACGCCGGCAGCAGTCCTGCCGCCGGCGCGGCGCCCGTGGACGGCGCCGAGCCGCTCTCCGCGCGCGTGCGCGCCGACGGACCCGCCGCGCCAGTGGTGGCCCGCCTGCTCGCGGACGTGTGGGTGCTCGACTCACTCGACTCGCTGCCGCGGGGCTTTGCAGGCGTCGCAGTCACGCGCTCGGGCCGGCTGTTCCACGGCGCTACGGGCGAGCTGCACCAGGCACCCGCCGGCGGGCAGGAGCGCGTGCTTGAGCAGCGCAACCGCCGCGACGAGCTGGTCGGCCTCTCCGAGCACGCGGCGCGCGCCGAGGCTGCCGCGATCGCCGAGGTCGAGGCCGGCGCCGCGGCCGTGGCCGCCGCCGACGCCGCGCGCGAGCAGGCGGAGAGCGAGTCCCGCGCCGCGGCCCGCGAGGCCGACGAGGCCGCCGAGGCCGCCCGGCGCGCCGCCTGGCTCATCGAGCGCCGTCGCCAGGCGCCCGACGAGGGCGAGGCGGCCGTGAGGCGCGCTCAGGTGGGCGCCGAGCTGGCGGCGGAGCGCCGTCATGCTCAACGCGCGCGGCGCGAATCCGAGGAGCGCGACCGCCGTCGCG
>DATMJM010000259.1:0-3430 GCA_035553935.1 Solirubrobacteraceae bacterium | reverse complement strand
TCGCCTACCTGACCGGCCACGAGGCGATCGGCGAGCTGCTCGGGCGGCGGTCGCGGCCGACCGCGATCTTCTGCGCCAACGACGTGATCGCGCTCGGCGCGCTCAACGCGGCCCACGGGCTCGGCGTCCGCATTCCCGCCGAGCTCAGCATCGTCGGCTTCGACGACATCGCGATGGCGGCCTGGGAGATGTTCGAGCTGACCACGGTCCGCCAGGACCTCCAGGCGATGTGCCAGACCGCGGTCGACCTGCTGGCGGGCCGGATCGCCGAGCCGCTAGCGCCACCGCGCCGGGTCGTCCTCCCGGCCCGGCTCGTGCGGCGGGCGACGCTCGGCCCGGCGCCGGCGTGACGCGCCGCCTGCGACCGCCGGCCGCGCGCTACGCCTCCCCGATCTGTTGACCGGCGATGGCCGTGGTCGTAGATCGTCATCACGGCCGCCGCCCCGTCCACCCTCATCCGCGGCGATCACGGCGATCGGCCTGCGCGACTGCCCGAACGGCTGCCCGACAACGCGCCCCGTCGCGATGCGGGGCCTGTAGCGTCGCCAGGTCGCATACGCGCAACGGGACGGAGCGCTCGCTGCTTCAGCAGGAGACACCACAGCAGGTAACGCCTTCGGCCGCCGCGCCGCGCGCGGCGGGGACTGCGCGCGTGGCGGCGACGGCCGGGCAGGCGGGCGCCGACGGAGCCGCGGCCCCGCCCGCCGGCGACGCGCTCGCCGGCCTGCTCGCACGCGCCGTCTGCGCGCGGACGCCGAGCGCGCCGACGCTGCAGCGGCTCGTCGCCTCCACGACGTTCAGGGAACGGACGTCGGCCACGCTCGCCGTGCGCGGCACGACGCTCGAGCAGCTCGACAAGCTGCTCGCCGAGTACCACGAGCTCGTGCGCAGCAACGCACATCTCAGGCCGGGCCCGAGCATGAACCGGCTGCAGCAGATCCTGACCGAGATCCGCCAGGACGCGAAGTTCTGGTTCGCCAGCCACGCCAACGACACGACCTCGCGCGGCAAGAGGCGCCGCGTCGCGATCGAGGCGCTGTACGCCGAGGCGCAGGACGAGCTGATCGCGATCAGGGCGGCGCGCAGCGCCGGCCTCGCCGGCGACGTCATCGCGTTCCGGCCCCAGGAGAACGCGTTCCTGGCCTCGATGACCGGCAGTGCCTCGTCGATCCTGGAGAACCTCGGCGCGATGATCGCGCTGGCGGTTCCCAAGCCCGGCGACTCCGTGACGGCCGAGCTGTCGGTCCGCATCCCGTGCGACAGCTACGGGGTCAGCTTCGTCGGCTTCCGGCTGCTCGCGGAGGCGTCGCGGTCGGACGGAAAGGCGACGAAGGTGCGCCTCGAGGCGGCGGTGACGGGCGGTGCGCAGATCGCCGGGCTCGCGGACATCGCGGGCGAGTTCGGCTTCTTCTTGGAGTCGCACGGCGCGACGCCGCAGCAGGCGATGAAGCTCATCAGCTGGGGGTGGTACCGCCAGTTCCGCGAGGCGCGGGCGATCCCCCGCGAGGTCGCGAACTTCATGTGGGGCGGCTCTACGTCGTCGGTGGGCTTCACGCGCGCCGAGCAGTGGGCCGCCAACGTGGAGAAGGAGGCCTTCAAGCGCGACTACGACAAGGACACGGCGCTGTCGTCGGGCGTCGGCAGCAAGGCGACGACGAACGAGTACGTCCGCTTCGGTGCGCTGGCGGGCATCGGCGCGGAGGTCGGCGGGATCGCCGGCAGCGTCTTCGACGTGGCGGGCTCGGCGTCGATGAGCACCGGCGTGCACTACGACCAGACGAGCGTCGAACAGGCCAAGAAGGGGCAGGCGAACGTCGGCGTGCCGATGAAGGAGCGCGCGCGCTTCAACCTCAAGCACCTCGGCAGCGGCTTCGTCACGTTCGACACGGCGTTCTCGGCGACCGTGGGCCCGTTCAGCGGCGAGATCGGGATGGCGCTCGAGCTCATGGCGCGAGCGCACCGGGAGGGCGACAAGGACAAGCGCCACCCCGAGGGCTATCTGTCGATCCACGGCTCGCTCGGGCTCTTCGTGCCGGCTCCGAAGATGCTCCTGAGCGCCATCGCGCGCGGCGTCAAGCAGCTCGTCCAGCCGCTGCAGAACGCCAGCGACCGGATCGAGATCAAGGCCGGCAAGGAGATGAAGGGCATCGCGCTGGACGCCACGGAGGACGCGATGGCCGACGCGCTGAGGAACTTCCCGGCCCCCGACCAGCTGGAGGTCGCGCTCGAGGGCTCCGAGAGCTGGGCGTCGCTCATGACCGGCGCGCTGCCCCGGCCCGGCAGCCTGACCCTGTCGATCGCGGGCGGCTACCAGTTCGGGCCCTCGCTCGACAACCTCACGCTCGACGTCTCGCTCAGCCACGCCACCGGCCTGGGGATCAATGCGTCGTACGTCGGCGTGTCGCTGAGCCGCAGCTCGCGGCTGTTGCGCATCGTCATCGCACCCGGGACCACGCGGACGGGCCGCAAGGACAAGTGGATGATCGTGGTCGATTGACCGACCGCCGGGTCTCATTCACCGACCTCGAGCTGCCGCTGCGGTTCGCCGTCGAGGGCGCAGAGCCGCTGCCTGCCACCGCCGTCGAGCTCACGTACGCGCGCGCCGGCGGGGCCGTCGCCGAGGTGCGGCTGGACGTCGACGTCGCGCCGGAGGTCTACGCGCGAATCGATCGCGAGCAGCTCTTCGGCCTGACGGCGGACGCTCGCGGGCCCGGCGCCGCCGGGTTCGCGCCGTCGGGCACCGTGCGGTTGACGCTGCGGTTGGCCGGCGGCGAGCTGCCGGGGCTCGCGGCAGCCGCAGGGGACCCGCGCGCGGCTGCGCGCATGCTCGAGAGCGCCGGCGGCGGCTCGCCGCTGCTGTCGGCCGCATCGTGGCTTGCGCTGTCGGTGACGGCAGCGACGCCCGGCGCCGACGGCTCGCTCGCCGCCGGCTACGCGACGGGCTGGGCGGCGCCGCGGCGCGCGCCGGATCTGCCGATGCTCGCGATCGCCGCCGAGGTCCTCGAGGAGCGCGGCTGGGAGTACGAGGAGCTCGACGACGACACCGCGCTCGGATGGCCGATGGCGGGGCCCGACGCCAGCTGGTCGTCCTTCGCGGTCGCGCGCGAGGACGAGCGCCGCTTCGCGATCTACTCGGTGCTGGACGTGCGCGTCCCCGCCGAGCTGCGAGCCGAGGCCGCCGAGCTCGTCGCGCGCGCGAACTGGGGCCTGCCCGTCGGCGCCTGGGAGCTCGACATGAACGACGGCACCCTGCGCTGCAAGACGAGCGTCGACGTCGGCGGCGACCGGCTGTCGCTGGAGCTCGCCAGGCGCCTCGTCGAGCGCAACCTGGCGGTGGTCGATGCCTGCGCCGCCGCCTTCGGGGGCTTCGCGGCGCGCCGGCTGTCGGCGCGCGAGGCGATCACCGCGGTCGAGGGCTGAGCCTGACGCA
>DATMJM010000258.1:0-3801 GCA_035553935.1 Solirubrobacteraceae bacterium | reverse complement strand
GGATCGGGGATCCTGTCGGTCGAGGAGTCGCGCGTGCTGTTCTGGACGGTGGCGGCCTGCGTGGTGGCCTCGATCGTCGTCCACGGCGTGACCGCCGCGCCGCTCAGCCGGCGCCTGCTCCCGCAACCGGAACCGAAACCGTGAAGCCGACTCTCCTGCTCATCGCATCGGCCGCCGTGCTCGCGCTCGGCGCGTGCGGCGGCGGCGGCGCGGAGGACGGCGGTGGAGCCGCCGCGCCCCGCTCGAACGGGCCCGTCATCGGGATCGGCGAGCAGCAGGCCGCGATGTTCAAGGACGAGCGGTTCGCCGAGCTCGGGATCAAGCACGTGCGCCTCGTGACCGCCTACGACACTGCGCGGGTCGGGTTCGAGCGCGATCTCGTGGCCGTCTGGCTGGCGGAGGCGCGGCGGACGGGCGCGGAGCCGTTCGTCACGTTCGGCCACTCGCGCGTCAACCCGGAGAAGCTGCCGAGCGTCCGCGAGTACCGCAGCGCGTTTCGCGCGTTCCGACGTCGCTTCCCGGAGGTGCAGGTCTTCGCGCCGTGGAACGAGATCAACCACGCCAACGAGCCGACCTCGCGCTCGCCGCGGCGTGCGGCCGAGTACTACAACGCGATGAAGGCCGAGTGCTCGACCTGCACGGTCCTCGCCGGCGACGTGCTCGACCAGCGCGGGATGGTGCGCTACCTGCGCGAGTACCAGCGCCACCTCGAGGGCGAGCCGACGATCTGGGGCCTGCACAACTACGCCGACGCCAACCGCTTCCGCGACCGCGGGCTGCGCGAGATGCTCGCAGCGGTGAAGGGCGAGATCTGGCTGACCGAGACCGGCGGCATCGTGAAGTTCGGGCGCAACTTCCCCCGCGACGAGCAGCGCGCCGCGCGCGCCGTGCGCTATGCGATCGAGCTCGCCCGCGACCATGAGCGCGTGACCCGCGTCTACCTCTACAACTGGACCGGCGCGGACCCCGGCGCCAGGTTCGACTCCGGGCTCGTGAGCGCCCGGCTCAAGGAGCGCCCGGGGCTCACCGCGCTGCGCGAGGAGCTCGAGCGGCGGTAGGCGCCGTCAGCCGCCGCGCGTCGCCGCGCCGGCCTCCAGGCGCGCGACGAGCTCCTCGAGACGCAGCTCCTCCAGCCCGCGGCCGACGGCTTCGAGCTCGGCGGCGCAGAGCTCGACGAGGGTGCGGCCCTCGCGGCACAGCTCGAGCGTCTCGCGCAGCCCGGCGGCGCCGGAGTCCAGCCGCTTGATGATCTCCTCCAGCCGCGCGCTGGCGGCCTCGTAGCTCAGCCGATCTGCGGGGTCAGGCTCGTTCATCGCCGTCCTTGATCGTCGCATCCACGTCGGCGTCGCCGAAGCGCAGCCGCACGTCGCCGGCCCGCCGCGCCGCCGCCGCGCTCGTCACGACGCCGCCGGCGCGATCGGTCACGAGCGCGTAGCCGCGCTCGAGCGTGCGCTCCGGGTCATGCGCGGCGAGCGCCAGCACCAGCGCGTTCAGCCGGGCCGCCGCGCGCGCTTCGCGTGCGCCGGCGGCGGCCTTGCGATCGAGCACGAGCGCCTTCGTGGCGCTGCGCGCCCGCTCGTGCTCGACCCGCCGCCGCCCGGCGGCGCGGATCTCGCGCATGCGCTGGTGCAGGCGACGTCGCTCGCCTGCCAGATGCTCGCCGGGCGCGCGCGAGAGCCGTACGAGCGTCTGCGCGCGGTGCAGCAGCGCGCGCTTGGCGTGGACGCTCAACCGCCGCGCCATCGCGACGAGCTCGACGCGGGCCTCCGCGCAGTCGACCGGCACGGCCGACTCGGCGGCGTGCGTCGGCGTCGAGCACGACAGCGCCGCGACATCGTCGATGAGCGTGCGGTCCGTGTGGTGTCCGACGGAGGCGATCACCGGGACGCCGAGCAGCGCGACGGTCCGGCACAGTGTCTCGTCGCAGAAGCAGAAGAGGTCCGCCAGCGAGCCGCCGCCGCGCGCGACCACGATGACGTCGACTGCGCCCGTCGCCGCGAGGCCTTGCAGCGCGGCGGTGATCCGCGGCGCGGCGTGGCGGTCCTGGACGGGCGCGAACGCCCACACGAGCCGCCCGTGCCAGCCGCGCCGGCGCAGGCCCGCGAGGACGTCGTCGCGGGCCTTGCCGCCCTCGCCGGTGACGACGCCGATCGCGCGCGGCAGCGCGGGGCGGCGCAGGTCCTTCTGCGGCGCGAACAGTCCTTCGCCGTCGAGCGTCTTGCGCAGCCGGTCGAGCTGCGCGAGCAGGTCGCCCTCGCCGGCGACGCGCAGCCCGCTCACCGCGAACGTGAACGCCGGCGACGACGTGCGACTGCCGGCGTAGTAGTCCAGACCGCCGGCCACCACGACCTGTGCGCCGTCGGCGAGCGCGCCCTCGTCGAGCCGCAGCGCGTCGAAGTCGTTGCGCCACATCGAGCATGGCAGCGCGCCCATGGCGTCGCGCAGCTCGAAGTAGACCTTCGCGCGGCTGACCCGCAGATTCCAGACCTCGCCGAAGAGCTGCACGCGCGGGCGCTCGCGCAGGAAGTCGCGCAGGCCCGCCGCGTAGCGGCCGACGCCGTAGGGGCCGGGCAGGGTGCTGCCGTCGATCCCCGCCGGCGTCGTCACGCGGTCGGCCATCGTCGGCCAAGTGTAGGAAGGCGGTGCGACGCGCGAGCGCCGTGCGGCGCCGTCAGGGCGCGGGCTCGACGGGCTGCGACGCGTCCTCCAGGCCCGTCACCGAAGGCAGCGTCGCCATCCCGGGATCCGAGGCGAGGCCGCGGATCTCGCCCTCGAACCCGAGCCGTGTGAGGCGTGCGATCTCCCGCTCGCCCTCGATCCGCGCCGGATGCTCGGGCGGCAGCCCGCGGATGAGCTTGGCGATGCGGTTGCGCAGCTGCAGCGCGAAGTGCGGCGTCGACGCGCCCATGAGCTGGCGGACGTCGTCGAGCGTGACGGAGTGTTCCTCGCGCAGCCGGTCGGGGTGCTCAGCCTGGCTCATCGGGGGTTGTCGAGGTTACCCGGAAGTTGCTCGGGTGCGATCTCCAGCAGCGCGTCGATGCGCGCCTGGACCGAGACCGAGATCGAATCGCTGTCGCCGATGATCCAGCCGTGGTTGTAGACGCCCGCGACCGGATTGGTGCGGTAGGCCGGCTGGGTGTCGAGCAGCTGGCTCTGCAGCGGCTCTGGTAGGCGCGCGGCGTCGTCGAGGAGGAACAGCGGCCCGTAGCTGCCCGCGCCCGACAGTGGCGCCGCGGCCGCCGCGAAGAGCGGGCGGCCGGCGCGCAGGAACACCATGCCGTGGCCGGGCGTGACGATCCCCCAGCCGAACTCGCCGCTGCGGTAGCGCGCGAACTCGATCGCGTTCGTGACCGGATCCTGGCCGCCGGTGCGCCGCACGCTGCCAAAGCGCTTGAGCTCCCGGGTGACCTCCGGCGAGATGAGCTTGGACGGGCCGAGGATGTAGATCCGCGGCTTGGCAAGTCCCTTGAGCGCGCCGAGCGCCGCCCGCGTCTCGCGCGGGATCTCGTCCTTGGAGACGAACAGGACAGGGTCGCCCGTCTTCGCCGCGTAGCCGGCGGCGGGCATCGCGAACGACGGATCGTCGGAGCTCGCGATGATGATCTTCGATGCGACCTTCGGCTGTGCGGCGCGGATCAGGCCGGCGATCGCCCGCGTCAGGGCCAGCGGCGTGCCGCCCTGCAGGTCGGTCGTCTTGTAGCCCGCCGGGCGCGCGACATTGCCGATGCGGATGATCTGCGCGTTGCCGGCCGCCTTCGCGCCGCCGGGCGCGAGCCGGTCGAGCGCCGACTTCGACGGCCC
>DATMJM010000257.1:0-2118 GCA_035553935.1 Solirubrobacteraceae bacterium | reverse complement strand
TGCCTCAAGCGCGTGCTGAAGGCCGCGGTCAGCATCCCGCCGAAGATCGATGCGATCGCCGGCGTGGCAGCGGCGGCGTCCAAGGATCTCGACGCGGTCGCCGTCCTGCTCACGACGCAGGACTACATCAAGTCGATCAGGGCCTCGGTCCTCGACTACGGCGGCTCACTCGATGCCGCTCTTCCGGACTACTAGGAGGCTTCTGTGGAGATTCAGGTAGCCATCATCCTGCTGCTGGCGACGGTGATCATCGCCGCGGCGGCGATCTACCTCCTGGCGACGATCATGCAGCTGTTCAAGATCAACTCGGGGCTCGCGGTGGTGCTCCCGTTGGTCGGGCAGATCGTCCAGAAGACGGCGCCGGTCAATCCGATCGTCGACGACATCAACGCCAACCTCGTCGTGACGCGCGACGCGCTCGAGAACCTCATGCTGAAGAAGGCCGGTCCGGACTCGGCCGGGATCGTCGAGTCGCTCTTCCCGGGCGAGGGCGCGAAGTTCCTGCGTCGCGTCGGCCGGACGGGCAAGGTCGTCAACGTGGGCACGGTCTACACGCGCGGCGTGGGGATCCTCGCCGGCCTCGGCCGTGGCGCGCCGATCGGCGTCGCCCATGCCAAGGGCGCGGCCGTCCGCGACCCGCGGTACTCGACGACAGAGGTCGCGAAGCTCTACCCGGCGCCGCCCGACCGCCGTGATCCGTCTCGGGTCATCCCCAAGTCGCCGACGATCGGCAAGGACCCCGTGCACAGCCCGTACGAGCCGACGTCCACGCCGGGTCAGCGTACGCGCGACGCGCAGGGCCGCAGGATCGACACCCCGCCCGAGCACCACTGAACAGCGACAAAGAGTCCGGCTTCGGCCGGACTCTTTCTCTGGCGGGCCGAACGTGAACCGCAAGTGGCTGCTCGGCGGGGTGGCCGCGTTCCTCGCGCTCGCCGCGGTCCTCTCGCTCGTCGTCGGCGGCGTCGTGGGGCGCAGCATCGTGCCCTCGACGCCCCCTCCGCCGCCTGCGCCGACCACCGTCCGGTTCACCGACACGCTGACGGACGTATCGATCGCCTACCCGTCGACGTGGCAGCGGCGGATCTCCAAGGACCAGGCCGTGCGCTTCGTCGCGTCCTCGCCCGACGAGTCGGCGGCCGTCAGCGTCAGCGTTCGCAGGTCCGACCTCGAGCCGGTGACGGCCGACAGCCTGCCGATCGTCCGGCCGCTGACCGACGACCTGCTGCAGCAGGACGATCGCATCGCGGCGGTGCCCGAACCCGAGCCCGTGACGATCGACGGCCTGCCGGGCTACCGCTACACCTACACGTACCGCACGGAGGACGGCGGCGAGGGCGCCCACGTGCACTACTTCCTCTTCAAGCCAGAGCGGCTCGTCCAGATCGTGTTGCAAGTCGTCCCGGCAGAGAGGCTGGCGTCGCTGCAGCCGACGTTCGATCGCATCGCAGCGTCGTTTCGCGACGCGCGGCCCTGAGCGCGCACGCGCCGCTCATCTCTCGTCAACACGCCGTTGCATCCGGTCGCAGCGGATCCGGGCGACTACGAGGCGGAGATGCCCCTGCGGCGCGCGGCCGCCTCGGACCGGCCGGAGGAGATGAGGCCGGCCGTCAGCGCCGTCACGCCGGTGACGATGTGGACGAGGTTCTCGCCGTCGCCGGCGCCGTTCATGGCGATGATCGTCAGGTTGTCCGGCGCGCTGACGCCGATCACGAAGGCGACGATGTAGAAGAGCCCGACGCCCATGAGCGCGCCCTCTGTCGTCGCCGACGAGAACCGCGTCATCGCGATCAGGAAGGCGCCGATGAGCACGTGGACGAGGTTGTGCATCGGGTTGATGCTCGCGAAGCCGAACAGCAGCGTGTCCCCCGTGTCCGACAGGAAGTTGCCGAAGCCGGTGATGAAGAACCCGACGATCCCGACGGCGACGTAGGCGGCGCCGATCAGCAGCGACGCGCCTGCAGCGAGGCTCTTGTCTGGCATGTGTCCCTGCACCTCCCGATCGATGAGCTGGCTTGAGCTCACTACGGAGGGCGATGCGGGACGGATCAACCGCCGATCTGCGACATCGAGCGCTCGGGCTGGCGGTAGCCCGGCTCGTTGACGTGGTGCTTGAGC
>DATMJM010000256.1:0-2529 GCA_035553935.1 Solirubrobacteraceae bacterium | reverse complement strand
AGCGGGTCGACGTTCTCGAAGAGGTTCTCGAGGTCGGGCGACAGGCGCTGCAGCGAGACGAGCGTCGGCTGCAGGTCGTCGAGCACCGGCTCGAGGTCGCCGATCAGCGGCTCGGTGTCGACGGAGAACGTCCGCAGGCGCCGCAGCGTCAGCTCCGACTCGTCGAGGAACGTCGGGAAGATGCGGATCGACGCGGCGAGCGCGTCGCGGCGCTCGGACAGCTCGCCGAACAGCTCCGTGTTGCGCTGCGTCAGGTCCGTCAGCGCGCCCTCGTCGGCGGTCAGCTCCTCGAACGTCTTGCCGGTGTTCTTGACGAGGTCGCGCAGCGCCGCACGGCGCTCGTCGAGCACGTCGACGACGCTCTGCGCGTTCTCCGCGAAGACGGGCAGGTTGCCGAGCGCGTCGGAGAGGTCGCGGCCGCGGCCGGCGCCGGCCTTCGCGGCGCTCGCCATCCACTCGCGGAACGCCTCGCGCGTCGGCTCGTCGAAGATCGAGAACAGCTCGTCGAACTCGACCGCCTGGGCGACCTGTCCGTCCGGCAGGCGCGCGCCCTCCACGATGTCATCCGCCCCGCGAGCGCCCGTCGTGACCTCCACGTACGTCTCGCCGAGCAGGGTCTTCTGGCGCAGGATCGCGCGAGCATCGGCCTTCATCGGGGCGTACTTCGAGTCGAGCTCGATCGTCGCGAGCGTCTTGTTGCCCTCGGGCGCGAGCTCCTTGCCCACCACGCGGCCGATCTTCACGCCGGCCGTTCGCACGTCGGCCTGCTCGGCGAGCGTCGCGGCGTCGCCGAAGGCGACCTGCACGCGGTAGCCCTGCGGCTTGAGCGGGATCGCGCCGCCGAACGCCAGCCACAGGAACAGCAGCAGGCCGAAGCACGTCAGGGCGAAGCCCGAGATGACGAGCAGCCGGCCGAGGGTCGGAGCTTCGGTGCTCATCCGCCACCTCCGTTCGCGCGCAGCGAGCGCTTGACGCTCAGCGAGCGCGTCGTCGGGTTGCGGCAGACCGCCGCCAGCAGCGGCGAGAGCCCGAGCGCGAACTCCGCCTGCGGCAGGTCGTTGACGAGGCTCGTGAACGTCGAGCACGTCGCGGTCAGGAAGATCGGGCGCATCGGGCCGTTGGCGTCCTCGACGCTCTGCAGGTTCGTCGTCTGGTGCGCGAGCCAGCCGAGGTGGAAGAGGTAGCCCTCGTCGCGCCCCTCCTTGTCGGGCGCCTCACGGCCGTCCTCGTTGTGGCCGAGCATGTTCACGAAGTCGTTGAGCACCTTCGCGTTGCGGTCGAGCTCCGGGAACGTGCGGCCCAGACCGCGAGCGGCCGGCGCGAGATCCTTGACGACGGGTACGGCGGCGCGCACGAACGGCCGGACCTGGCGGCGCACGATCGGCGTCGCCTCGCGGGCGAACGGGCTGACGGCGGCGTTGACGTCCTCGAGCTCGCGCACGGCGGGCAGCAGCGCCCTCGTGGTCGGGCCGAGCTCGTTCGCGAACGGGGCGACGGCGTCGAGAGCGGCGGTCGCCGTCTGCAGCGTCGGCGCCAGCTCGCCGACCGCCTCGCGCAGCTCGTCGTCCTCGCGGGCGAACGCGCGCAGCGTTCGCGACGCGCCGGAGACGAGCCGCGTGAGGTCCTGCGGGCGACGGGCCAGCTCGCCGTTGAGCTGCGACAGCGACGTCACGAGGCGGCGCAGCGCGACGCGTTCCTTGGCGACCTCGCGATTGACGCGTCCGAGGTCGCGCACGGTCGGGCCGTAGCGCTCCAGCACCTCGGCGAGCGCCTCGCCCTTCCCGCGCAGCCCCTTGCCCGCGCCGTTGATCAGCAGCGTGAGGTAGTCGCGCGTGCGCGCGTCGAGCTCGGACAGGATCTCGTCGAGGTCGACGTCGGTCAGCGAGTTCGCGATCGGGATCGTGAAGCCCTCCTTCACCGGTGCGCCGCGCTTGCCGGGGAAGACCTGGATGTACATGTCCTTCAGGCCCGTTCGCGGGCGCAGCTGCGCCGTCGCATCGGGATGGATGAGGTCGTCGTACTCGCGCTCGATGTCGAGCCCGACGATCGCGCGGCCATCCTCGAGCGAGACCTCGCTGATGTCGCCGATCTGCACGCCGGCGACCTGCACCGTCTGGCCCTGCCCGGGCGTGACGGCGTGCGCCGTGTCGAGCTCGACGTTGATGCGCATCGGCTTGTCCTCGATGAGCGGGAAGCGCAGGCGCTGCTTGTCGAGGATGTAGCCGCCGACGAGCGCCGCGATCGCGATCAGCCCGACGATCGCGGTGAACGGCCAGAGGTTCTTGCGGATCACGCGGGTCACTTGCCCAGCCTCTTCAGCGCGCGCTCGAACTGGCCGGTGAGACCGTTGCGCTGGGCGATCCTGCGGATCTCGCCGACCGTGATCGCGCGGTCGAGCACCTTGATGTCCGAGCCCTTGCGCGCGAGCTCGGCGCGCAGCACGGCGACCGCCGCCGTCGGTCAGCACGGACACGGCGGCCGCGCGCACACGCGAGTCCAAGGCGCAGGCGGCGGCGGGCCCTTCGGGAT
>DATMJM010000255.1:0-2745 GCA_035553935.1 Solirubrobacteraceae bacterium | reverse complement strand
GCGACTGGGTCTGCATGGTGGCGCCGAGGTTACCCCGCGATCTGCCGCGCGACCCGCCCGCCGTCGCGGCGCGCGCCGAGGATGAGCATCGAGCTGAACGAGTCCTGGAACAGCAGGCCCGCGAAGTACAGCCCCGGCACGCCGTTCACGGCGCCACGGGTCTGCTCCGGGAAGCCGTCGTCGCCGATCGGCAGCGGGAAGCGGATCCAGCCGTAGTCGTTGCGAAAGCCCGTGCACCAGACGATGCCGGCGACGTCGAGGACGCGGCCGTCCGCGAGCACCGGCTTGCCGTCGACGACCCCCGTCATGCGCTCGAGCACGCGCTCGACGCCGGCTGCGCGCAGCTCGGGCGAGCGGTAGCGCAGCAGCGGGCCGCCGCTCTTGCGGATCTTCGTGCGCGCCTTGCGGCCCAGCGGGGTGCGGACCGTCAGCACGCGCGTCGCGACCACGCGCAGCACGTGCGGCATGAGGTGGCGCGCGAGCGGCCCGTCGCAGCGAAACGGCAGCTCGCCGGTGCTCGGGCCGCAGAGCACCGTCGGGTGATGCGCCGCGAGCTCGTGCGCGATGTCGGCGCCGGAATGCGCCGCGCCGACGACGAGCACCGGCCCGTCCGGCAGCTGCTCCGGGCCGCGGTACCGGCTCGAGTGCAGCTGCGTGATCGCCGGGTCGAGCTGCGCCGCGAACGCGGGTACGTGCGGGTCGCGGAAGCAGCCGGTCGCCACGACGACGTTGTCGGCCTCCCAGCGCCGGTCGCCGGCGCTCACGACATAGCCTCCGTCGCGGCGCTCGAGCGAGTCGACGCTGACGCCGCAGCGGACGGGGAGCTCGAACTGCTCGGCATAGGACTCCAGGTAGTCGGCCATCTCCGCGGCCGAGGGGAAGGTGTGCGGCGCTGCGGGGAACGGCATGCCCGGCAGCCCGTCCAGGCGCGCGGCCGAGTACAGCCGCAGCGACGGCCAGCGCCGGCGCCACGAGTCGCCGATGCGCTCGGCGGATTCGAGTACGACGCAGTCGCGCCCGGCCCTGGTCAGGTGATAGGCCGTGGCAAGGCCGGCCTGTCCACAACCGATGATCACGGTCTCGATCGTCTCCACGGCCATCTCGCGCCTCCTGGGTTCGCAGTGCAGACGGGTGGCGTTCGCACCCTCGCAAGCGACCCTAGGAGCGGTCGGACGTGCCGGCCATCGGGAGTTCTCCCCATGCGAGCAGGCCGTGCTGCATCGCGCACAGCGTCGCGCCCGCGCGCGTGGGCGTTCGGCAGCCGGCGCCAGGAACAGCGGAGAGGCGTGGTGGGCGTGGCGCTGCGTCTGCGGCCAGGCACAGCGCACAGACGATCTCGACACCCCGCACCCGCTCGACACCAGGCGATCCTGTTGCTGGCACGCCGGCGACGCTACCGCAGCCCCGCGCGCGCTCGCCGTTGCGGCCAGCCGGTCGCGGCCATAGGGTGCAGGCATGGGACGGGACGAGGCAGCTGGGCCGCTCGTCGAGCTGACCGGTGTCCGCAAGAGCTTCGGCGACAACGTCGTGCTCGACGGGATCGACCTCGCGATCGCGCCGGGCGAGGCCGTCGTGATCGCCGGGCCCTCGGGCTCGGGCAAGTCGACGATGCTGCGCTGCATCAACGGGCTCGAGGAGGTGGATGCCGGCAGCGTGAGGTTCGACGGCAGGCCGGTCGACCCGCGCTCCAAGTCGATCCGCGAGATGCGGGCGGACATCGGGATGGTCTTCCAGCAGTTCAACCTCTTCCCGCACAAGACGGTGCTCGAGAACATCACGCTGGCCCCGATCAAGGTCAGGGGCGTCGAGCCGGCCGTCGCGCTGCAGCGCGCCCGCGAGCTGCTGCAGACGGTCGGGATACCGGAGAAGGCCGACGCGTCGCCGGCCGACCTGTCCGGCGGCCAGCAGCAGCGGGTGGCGATCGCCCGGGCGCTCGCCATGGACCCGAAGCTCATGCTCTTCGACGAGCCCACGTCGGCGCTCGACCCCGAGATGATCCGCGAGGTCCTCGACGTGATGCGCGCCCTCGCGCGCGGCGGCATGTCGATGATCGTCGTGACGCACGAGATGGGCTTCGCCCGCGAGGTGTGCGACCGCATCGTGTTCATCGATGACGGGCACATCGTGGAACAGGGGCCGCCCGCGGAGTTCTTCGCGGCCGCCAAGAGCGCGCGGGCGCGGGAGTTCGTAGACAAGATCATCCATCACTGACACGAGGAGGGGGAGAGATGACGAAGACGACGAGCTGGCGCTGGCTGGTCGCACTGCTGCTCGCACTGGGTGCGCTCGTCGCGGCCGGCTGCGGCGACGACGAGGACGACGAGCCGGCCGGCGGTGCGGCCGCCACGGCCACGACGCCGGCCCGCGCGTTCGAGGCCGGCACGACGATGAAGCGCATCCAGGACAAGGGCGAGATCACGATCGGCGTGAAGTACGACGTGCCGCCGTTCGGCTTCAAGAACCCGCGCAGCGGGGAGATCGAGGGCTTCGACATCGACGTCGGCAAGGCGATCGCCGACGAGCTCGGCGTGAAGGCGAAGTTCATCGAAGCGATCTCGGACAACCGCATCCCGTTCCTCAAGGACGGCACGGCGGACGTGATCCTCTCGACGATGACGATCAACGCCGAGCGTGACGAGGAGATCGACTTCTCCGAGCCGTACTTCATCGCGCGCGGCCGGATCCTCGTCAAGAAGTCCAACACGGACATCAACGGCGTCGACGACCTCGCCGGCAAGAACGTCT
>DATMJM010000254.1:0-4266 GCA_035553935.1 Solirubrobacteraceae bacterium | reverse complement strand
CTGGATCAACAAGGGCGAGATCATGCCGGAGGGCTACTCCGGCGCCGACCTGACCGACATGGAGGGCCCGTCCAACCAGCAGTCCGAGCGCGACGGCGGCCGTGGCCGCGGGCGCGGCGACCGCGACGGTCGCGGCGGCGGCGCTGGCGGCGGGCGCGGTCGCGGCGGCGGTCCCGGCGGTCGCGGCGGCGGCGGTCGTGGTGGTGGCGGCGGCGGCGGGACCTCGCGCCCCGGCTTCGGCCCCGGTGCCCGCGGAGGAGGTGGGCGCTAGTGCTGTCTCCCAAGCGCGTCAAGCACCGCAAGCAGCACCGCGGCCGCAGGGGCGGGCTGTCGCGCGGGCAGACGTCGATCCAGTTCGGCGAGTACGGCCTGAAGTCGCTCGACGCCGGCTGGCTCACGAACCGCCAGATCGAGGCCGCTCGTATCGCGATGACCCGCAAGATCAAGCGTGGCGGCAAGGTGTGGATCAACGTCTATCCCGACAAGCCCTTCACGAAGAAGCCCGCCGAGACGCGGATGGGCTCCGGCAAGGGCTCCCCCGAGGGCTGGGTCGCCGTGGTCAAGCCGGGCCGGGTGATGTTCGAGCTCGCCGGCGTGCCCGAGCCGCTGGCGCGCGAGGCGATGCGGCTGGCCGGGCACAAGCTGCCCGTCAAGACGAAGTTCGTCATGCGCGAGGACACGCCGTCATGAACGCCAAGGACCTCCGCGACCTGTCCGAGAAGGAGCTCCTCGAGCACCTCGCGGCGACCCGCAAGGAGATCTTCGGCCTGCGCTTCCAGCACGCGACCGGCGAGCTCGAGAACACCGCCGGCATCCGGACCGCCAAGCGCGATCTGGCCCGCGCACTCACCGTCGCGCGCGAGCGCGACGTCAAGATTCCCAACCGGAAGTAAGCGATGGCTGACGACGAGACCCCCAAGACCGAACAGACCGCCGACGAGACGGCCGCCGCCGACGCCGGGGCCACGGCCGCCGAGGCCGCCGAGCCGGCCGCGCCGAAGCTGAGCGCCAGGGAGGAGCGCGCCCGCGCCGAGCACGCCGCCCGGTCGGCACGTCCTGCCCGCACGGCCGAGCAGCGCGACGCCGACCGCCGCGAGCTGCGGCGCGCGAAGGCGCAGGCGCGCACGCGCCGCCGCCAGCAGGAGAAGGCCAAGCGGGCCAAGGCCGACCAGGGCGCCGGCACGCCGCCCGCCGAGCCCGAGGTCAGCACGCCGCAGGCGCGGATCGGCACAGTCGTCTCGGCGAAGCCCGACAAGACGATCGTCGTGCGCATCGACGTCGCCCGCCGGCACCGCAAGTACGAGAAGATCGTCCGGTCGACGAACAAGCTGCACGCGCACGACGAGGCCAACGACGCCAACGAGGGCGATCGCGTCCGCGTCGTCGAGAGCCGGCCGCTGTCGCGCACGAAGCGCTGGAAGCTCGTCGAGGTCCTGGAGCGCGCGAAGTGATCCAGAACGAGACACGGCTGAAGGTCGCCGACAACACGGGCGCCCGCGAGATCCTCTGCATCCGCGTCAAGGGCGGCTCGCAGCGCCGCTACGCGTTCGTCGGCGACATCATCACCGCGACCGTCAAGCAGGCCAACCCGCAGGGCACGGTCAAGAAGGGCGAGGTCGTGACCGCCGTCATCGTGCGCACGAAGAAGTCCTTCGGCCGCAACGACGGCACCTACATCGCCTTTGACGAGAACGCCGCAGTGATCATCGACGCCGCCAACAACCCGCGCGGCACGCGCATCTTCGGCCCGGTGGCGCGCGAGCTGCGCGACCGCAACTTCATGAAGATCGTGTCCCTCGCGCCGGAGGTGCTCTGACCCATGCCGGCACGCATCGTCAGGGGCGACGAGGTCGTCGTCACGAGCGGCAAGGACCGTGGCAAGCAGGGCAAGGTGCTGCGGGTCGATCCTCGCAACGAACGGGTGTACGTCGAGGGCCTGAACATCATCAAGCGCCACACGCGCCCGCGGCCGGGCACGATGGAGGCCGGCGGCGTCATCGAGCGCGAGGGGCCGATCCACGTCTCCAACGTGGCGCTCGTCGACCCGAAGGACAACAAGCCCACACGCGTCAGGACGATCGTCGAGAACGGCCGGCGCATGCGCGCGTCGGCCCGGACCGGAGAGAAGTTCTGATGTCCATCCAGGCCCCCGCACCACCCGCCCGCCTGAAGGTCCGCTACCACGACGAGATCCGCCCGGCGCTCATGAAGCGCTTCGGCTACACGTCGGTGATGCAGGCGCCGCGGATCGAGAAGATCGTGCTGAACATGGGCGTCGGCGACGCCAAGCAGGACTCCAAGGCGCTCGAGGCCGCGCAGGAGCAGCTCGCGACGATCGCCGGCCAGAAGCCCAACGTCCGCCGCGCGCGCAAGTCGATCGCGAACTTCAAGCTGCGCGAGGGCATGCCGGTCGGGCTCGCCGTGACGCTGCGCAACGAGCGCGCCTACGAGTTCCTGGACCGCCTCATGTCGATCGCGATCCCGCGCATCCGCGACTTCCGCGGCCTGAAGGCCAACGCCTTCGACGGCCGCGGCAACTACACCCTGGGCATCCGCGAGCAGACGATCTTCCCGGAGATCGACTACGACGCGATCGACCAGACGCGCGGGCTCGACGTCGTGATCGTCACGTCGGCGGCCACCGACATCGAGGCGTTCGCGCTGCTGGAGGCGTTCGGCATGCCGTTCTCCAAGGAGAACCGCCCTGACGCCGGCGAGCACGCCGAGCGCCACGCGGCAGCCGAGGAGGCCGCGCGCCTGGAGGAGGCGCGGACGAAGGCCGCCGCCGAGCAGGCCGCGTTCGACGCGCTCAAGGAGGAGAACCCCGAGGCCTACGTGCCGACGCCGGAGCGGCCCACAGACGAAACCGAAGAGGAAGCAGGCACCGACTAAGATGGCCAAGACGTCCCAGCGGGTCCGCCAGGCGCGGCCCGCGAAGTACAAGACCCGGGAGTACAGCCGTTGCCGCCGTTGCGGCAGGGCCCGCGCCGTGTACCGCAAGTTCGGCCTGTGCCGGATCTGCCTGCGCGAGATGGCCCACAACGGCTTCGTCCCGGGCATGACGAAGTCTTCGTGGTAACGAGCCGGACGAACAGAGCACCGTGAGCGCAAGCACAGACCCCATCGCCGATTTTCTGACCCGGATCCGCAACGCGATCCAGGCCGCCCACGAGACGGTCGAGATTCCCTCGTCGCGGCTGAAGGCCGAGTGCGCGCGCATCCTCGCCGAGCAGGGCTACATCGAGGGCTACGAGCTCGTCGCGCCCGACGCCGAGCATCCGGGCGAGACCATCCGCGTCCGGCTGAAGTACACCTCCGACCGCCGCTCGGCGATCTCCGGGCTCAAGCGCGTCTCGCGCCCCGGGCGCCGCACGTACGCCAACGCGAAGGACATCCCGAAGGTGCTGGGAGGCATGGGAACCGCGATCGTCTCGACATCCCACGGCGTGATGACCGGCCACGAGGCCCGCAACGCGGGCGTCGGCGGCGAGGTCGTCGCCCACGTCTGGTAGCCGCCATGTCTCGGATCGGAAAGAAGCCCATCCCCCTGCCCGCCGGCGTGACGGTCTCGATCGAGCCCGAGGTCGTGCGCGTCAACGGCCCGCGCGGCGAGCTGTCCGAGCGCGTGCCGCTCGCGATCACGATCGAGCAGGAGGACGACCAGCTCGTCGTCAGGCGCCCGACCGATCGCGGGGAGCACCGCGCGCTGCACGGCCTGACGCGCTCGCTGGTCGCCAACATGGTCGAGGGCGTCACGACCGGCTTCCAGAAGACCCTCGAGATCCAGGGCGTCGGCTACCGCGCGCTGCTCAAGGGCCGCGACCTCGAGCTCGCGCTCGGCTATTCCCATCCGGTGCCGGTCAAGGCGCCCGACGGGATCGAGTTCGAGGTGCCCCAGCCCACGCGCATCGTCGTCAAGGGCAACTCCAAGCAGCAGGTCGGCGAGATCGCCGCCAACATCCGCAAGCAGCGCCCGCCAGAGCCCTACAAGGGCAAGGGCATCCGCTACGAGGGCGAGTACGTGGCCCGGAAGGTAGGCAAGCGGGCATGACCGTCCAGACCAAGCAGGCCACCCGGCTCAAGCGCCGCCGCCGCGTGCGCGCGAAGATCTCCGGCACCGCCGCGCGCCCGCGCATCTCCGTGTTTCGCTCCAACCGCGGCATCGCCGCGCAGCTCGTCGACGACATCGCCGGCCACACGCTGGCGTCCGTCTCGTGGACCGAGGCGCCGCTGCGCGACAAGCCCCGCATGGAGCAGCTTGCCGGC
>DATMJM010000253.1:0-4253 GCA_035553935.1 Solirubrobacteraceae bacterium | reverse complement strand
GGCCGAGCGGGCCGAACGCGCCGAGCCTCCCGCCGAGGAACGCGACCGTCAGGAGCTGCGACCAGAACGGGGCGCGCAACCAGCCGCGGCCAAACGCCACCATCGCCCTGCCGCCACCCTCACCGGCCGTCTCGGCGATCCGGGGGACAGCGTCGGAGAACGCGTCGAGCAGCTTGTCGTCCAGGTTCGCGCGCTCGATGTCGCGCTTCACGTCCGCCCAGACCGGGCCGAGCTCGCGTCGGAAGAGCACGCGGGACTGTCGCAGGTTCGTGCGCAGGTCCTCGTCGTCGCCCCAGATCCCCTTCATCCGGTCCCCGAAGCGATCGACCTCCGGCTGCAGGTCGATCAGGCGGTCGGCGAAAGCGTCGGCGAGCGCCATCGCCGGCGGGCCGATCACCCCGCCGAGCGCCTCCTCAGTGTTCTGCCAGGCGACCTGGAGTCGGCCGAGCGCGTCCGACTGGGCGCGTGCCGTCCCCCCGAACTCCCGCTGGAGCTCCCGCAGGATCCATCGCTGCGCCTTCGCTTTCTCACCCTGCTCCACCCACGTCTTCAACTGCTCCTGCTGCTGCTCGTTCAGGTTGACGCCCATGCGCCTGAGCGCCGTCGCGCCCTTGATCGGGTCCTGCAAAGCCTTGCCGAGCTGGGTCGCGGCCGACCCCGAGTTGCCGAACTCGGCGCCCATGTCGATCGCGGCGCGCAACGCCGGGCGGAACAGGTCAGAGCCCAGGTCGGTGAACGTGAGGAGGCGGTTCGCGACGTTCTGGATCTCCTCGTCGTCGATCGCCGTCAGGTTCGACAGGTCCCTCGACATGTCCGCGATCTGCCTAGTCGAGAGCCCCGCGGCCTTCCCCGTCGACTCGATCCTGGCGGCCGTGACGCGACTGACCTTCCCCGCCTCGCGCCACTCGTCGATCGAGCGCTTCGCGAGGAACCCGCCGCCCGCCGCCAACGCCCCCGTCGCGTACAGGCCCGAGCGGCCGACCGAGCGGAGCCCCGCCGACAGGCCCCCCATCGCACGCGCCGAAGCGCGCGCCCTGAGCGCCGCGCGCCCCGACGCCGTGCCGAGCGACTTGATGCCGCGCTCGCCCTTGCGCATGTCCGCATGGAACGCGCGGGCACCGCGGACACGCATCCGGACGTCAAGATTGCGATCGGCCATCAGCCCGAGACGACCTCAGAGACCGCCGCCGGCTGCTCCACGACCTCACGGATCGCGCGCCGCACCGGCTCGAGATCGTCGGCGAAGTCCACGTCCCGGGTGTCGCCGCCGACCTCGCGCAGCAGCGCCATCTGCCGCTGGTGCAGATCGCGCAACTCGCCGATCCGCCCTTGGAGCGCCACCAGCGAAGCGTCGATCTCCCCCCGCACGCCGATCGCCTCCCGCCAGAGCGCCGCGTTCAGCTCGGGGAACTGCTCGCGCGCAAACTCCGCACGCTCCTGCTCGAGCAGCCGCACCGCGCCCTCTGCGACCGCCACCCTGCGCGGCCACGGCTCGTCAGCCCGCCGCGAAGCACCCTCGAACTGGGAGCGCGCGCCCTTCAGCTCCACGTCCACCTTGCGCCCAGCGAGCTGCTCCGCCTCGAGCGCCTGCAACCGCTCGTCGAGACGAGCGACCGCCTCCTGCGCCTCGAGCTGCTCCCGCTGGACCTCGCGGTGATGCTCACGCGCCGCCTGGACCCGCCTCTCGAGCGCCGCCAGTCGCTTACCCGCCCGCCCCGGCACCGGGCCGATCATGCCGCCCCGTCCCGCTCCCAGATGCCGGCCTCGACGAACGCCTCCCGCAGCGCGGACGTCTCCGCCTCGACCATCGGGTCCACCGCCCCCGGCTCCGCCTTCGCCTCCCCCGGCTCCGCCTTCGCCTCGAGCTCGGCCGCCAGGCCCTCGTGACCCGCCTCGCGCAGCTCCCGCGCCAGGCGCACATCGCGCAGCGCATCGGCCTCCCGCTCGTGACCGGCCTCGCGCAACGCCCGCACCATCTGCCCCTCGTCCATCACTTCCCCCTCAGATCGACTCTGCCTGCCTGCAACTGCTCCAAAAGCGCCACGCGATCGACGCGCAACTGGCCGCCTACCCGGACCGCCGGCAGCTCGCCGGCGTCCACCAGCCGATACGCAGTCGCCCGACTGATCCGCAGCAACGCCGCCGCCTCGCTCACCGTCAGGAACTCCGCCTCCGCCGGTATCGCAACCGTGCTCATCGCTTACCAAGTGTAAGCACGCGTCGGATAGACCCCCGAGGCCGGGGATTTTTCTCGCGGGGGAGGCTCGCGCGGCGTCCAGAGCGCGGAGGGCGTGATTTTGACCCCCCCCATGCGGCCATGACCACAGGAGCGCCTCCTCCCGTTCCCGCCGACACTCCACGTGCCGGGTACAGCCACGCCGCTTTATGACTACGTGTTCCCGTGTTCCCGGCGTTTCCGCGCAGTTACGGATTGAAGTTTCCCTATATACGGGGACGGCGGGAACACGGGGACTGAGCGTGGTCTTCACGACTCACCGTCCTGGCCTGGTCCGATCCAGTAGCGCGCCGAGCGCACGTGCCCGCCCTTGCGCGCGGCGAGCTGGCCGCCGTGGTCGGGCTTGGTGAACCCAAGCCGCCCAAGCCGCGTGGAGAGCTCTCGCGCGGTGATGCGGGCGAGACCTGTCCGGTTGACGAACTTGGCGAGCTCGTCGAGGCGCAGGCAGAGGCGCCCGTCGCTGGTCCGGAAGGCCGCCGGCTTCGCGCCGAGCAGGTCGAAGAGCGCCGCGCTGTCCTCGATGTCGTAGGCACGTCCCCCCGCGGCGCCGCGCGCGAAGTCCTCGACCCATCCTGCCGCTTCCTCGGTGCCCGAGAGCGCCTCGTGGTGCTCGGCGAGCTGCTCGATCAGGTCGAGGATCCGGTCGTGATCGGCGGGCTTCACGAGAGCGAGGGGATGGTGCGCCTGCCCTCGGATCGCTGCGCGGAAGCGCTGGCGCTGCTGGATCGTGTAGGCGTCCCCGAGGTCGACCACGCGACCATCGGCGAGGTGGAGCTCGTAGACGTCGCCGGCGCCGCGTTTCACGACGCGCTCGACGGGCAGGTTGTCGAGCCGCGCGCGGAGCTGGGTCAGGGCGTCTTCGGCGGTCGGGGCCCTGAGCGCGTGAGCGTACGCGTTGAGCGCGGCGTGGAGTTCGGGCTCGGTGCAGCCCTTGCCGCACTCGAGCTTCGCGCCCACTCCGTTCTGCGAGATCCGAAGCGCGCGCTCCGACGTGCAGTTGTAGTCGCAGACCGGGCAGAACGCCATGCCGTCGATCGCCGGCGGCTGCCCGATCGCCTGGAGGAGGCGCTCGACGTCGGCGACGGTGGGCACGCTCACGCTGCGGCCTCACGCCGGGCCCTGAACCACTCGGCCGAGGCGAGCGCGCGCAACTCGGCGAGGCGCTCCTGGTCGGGCTCCCCCACGGACCATTCCGCCTGGACCCGCCGCCGCTCGCGCTCGGCGCGCAGATCGGCGAGCTCGTCGATCAGCGCGAGCGCCTCACGCTTCCGTTCGTCACACATCAGGCAGCCCTCCCCCTGGCCGGGCCGATCGGGTCCGCGTTCTGCTCGGCCCAGCGTTCGAGCTCACGCACCGGGTAGAGCCGCATCGAGCCGCGGCGGATGACGCGGACGTGCGGCTTGACGTACTTCTCGAAGCTCGTGACGCTCATGCCGAGCGCGTCGGCGGCCTCCGCCGGGCAGAGCGCGATCCGTGGGACGGGGCGGGGGTTCATGCCGCCTCCCCGGCCGGTAGTGCCCGCAAGAGCGCGCGACGATCGACGACCTCGCGCTCGATCTCGGCCCTGTAGCGCTCGGAGTCGAGCTCGCTGCTGATCGCGTCCGCGACGATCGTCGCGAGCAGGTCCGGCGGCAGCGCCTCGAGCTGGCACGTCCCGCCTCGCCACCGCTTCGAGCGCGAGTCGCTCGCCTTCGGCGGAGCGGTCGGCAGCTCGTGCGCCGCTACTTGCTCGGGTGTAAGCGCCACCCGGCGCGCGACGATCCGCTGCGTGCCCACGTAGGCGTCGGCGTCCATGAACGCCGCGGCGTCGGCGGCGAGGGAGTCGAAGATCGACGCGCCGGACGGGTCGAGATCGCCGACGTGGAGGATCATCGTCGGCACCGTCCGGGTCAGCGCGCGATCGACGATCTGCCGGACACCGCTGAGGCTCACGAACCCGCCGGCCGAGTAAACCGGGACGGAGAAGTCGTCTGCGACGCGCCCGAGCTGCGGCATCATCCCCGCCGCCTCGCACCAC
>DATMJM010000252.1:0-7121 GCA_035553935.1 Solirubrobacteraceae bacterium | reverse complement strand
GCACCTGCTCGGCTCCGGACCGTCCTACGGCAACCAGCTCATGGAGCGCGTCGGCGAGCTGACCGGCGGCCTGATCGCGGTCAACCCGAACACGATGTATCCGTTGCTGCGCACGCTCGAGTCCGAAGGGCTCGTGGCCGGCCGCTGGGAGCACCCCGAGCGCCGCTCGCGGCGCTTCTACGAGCTGACGGGCGCCGGCGCCGTCGAGCGCGACCGCCTCGGGGTGCAGATCGCCCCGCGGCTGGACGAGCTCGCCGCCGCCGTCGACCTGATCCGCAGCGAGCTGGTGGGCTGAGTCGCGTGCGCACCGTCGTCGCACGGCAGCTGCTGCCGGGAGCGACCGTCGCCGAGGCGGAGGCGCTGTGGCTGGAGCGCAACCGCTGGCCCTCGTTCATCGACGGCTTCGGCGTCATGTCGATCTACCACGGCGACTGGCCCGAGCCGGGGTCGCGGGTCGTGTGGGACTCGACCCCGGGCGGTCGCGGCCGCGTCGCCGAGGAGGTCGTCGACTACGAGCCGGGCGCGCTGCTGCGCAGCGAGGTCGAGGACCCGCAGCTGATCGGCACTCAGGGCGTGAGCTTTCACGCCGTCGAGGGCGGCGCGGAGATCCGCCTCGAGCTCAGCTACGAGCTCAAGCGGCGCGGCGTCGTCGCGCTCGTCACCGATCTGTTCTTCGTGCGCCGCGCGATCGGCGACGCGTTGCGCCGGACGCTCCGGCGCTTCGCGGTCGAGCTGCAGGCCGACCGCGAGATGACCTAGATGATCTAGCAACGAGAGGGAGACCAACAGCGTGTTCGTGTTCAAGGCCGCGGTCGTCGGAGCAGGGACGATGGGCGGCGAGATCGCCCAGGTGATCGCGTCCGCCGGCATCCCGGTGGTGCTGAAGGACGTCCGCCAGGAGTTCGTCGACCTCGGGCTCAAGAAGGCCGACGAGGTCACGCGCGCCCAGCTCGGCGCGCTCGTGCAAAAGCAGAAGATCAGCCAGGAGCAGGCCGACGCGCAGGCTGTGGCGACGCTCGGCAGGATCGTCGGGACGACGCGGTACGAGGGCTTCGGCGACGTCGACTTCGTCATCGAGGCCGTGCCGGAGCGCATCGCGGTCAAGCAGGCCGTGCTGGCCGAGCTCGACGGCGTCACGCCGGGCCACGCGATCCTGGCCTCCAACACGTCGTCGCTGTCGATCAGCGAGATGGCCGACGCGACCTCGCGACCGGACAAGGTCGTCGGCTTCCACTTCTTCTATCCGGCCTCGATGATGCGGCTCGTCGAGATCGTCGAGGGCGCCGACACCTCCGCCGACACGCTGCAGGTCGCGACGACGTTCGCCCAGACGATCCGCAAGCTGCCGATCTCCTGCGGTGAGGAGCCCGGGTTCGTCGTCAACCGGATCCTCAACTCGGCGATCAGCGAGGTGTGGCGCTTGCAGGAGTCCGACGGCCTGTCGATCAAGGCGATCGACGACGTCGTGTCGCAGGCTCGCGTGGCGCCGATGGGCCCGTTCTTCCTCAGCGACCTGCTCGGGCTCGACACCGTGCTGCACGTCGCGCGCCACCTGCAGCAGTCCTATGGCGAGCAGTCCTTCTACGTCCACCAGGGGATGGAGAAGCTCGTCGAGGCCGGCGAGCTCGGCGCGAAGACCGGCAAGGGCTTCTACGAGAACGGCGAGCCGCGCACGGAGGGGGAGACGGAGTTCGACCACGAGGAGCTCACCCAGCGCTTCGTGCTCAAGGCCTTCGTCGAGGCCTGCCTGCTGCTCGAGGAGGGCATGGCGACCGTCCGCGACATCGACCTCGGCATGATGGCCGGCGCGGGGCTGATCCCGCCGCCGTTCGCGCGCGCGGACGCGACGGGCCTCGACGACGTGCTCGCGGCGCTCGAGCGGGCCGCCGCCGAGTGGGGCGAGCAGTACGAGCCGCCGCTGATCCTGCGCAGGCTCGTCGCGCAGGGGCGCCTCGGCGTCAAGAGCGGCCAGGGCTTCTTCGCCTACAAGCGGCCGGACGAGGGCTTCGAGCAGGGCGACGCCGTCCAGTTGGAGACGCGCGACGGCTACGCGATCGCCTGGCTCGACCGCCCGCCGGCCAACTCGCTGTCGCCGCAGGTCATCTCGGAGCTGGCGCGGGTGTGGGAGCACGTCGACGCCGACGAGTCGATCCGGGCGCTGATCATCGCCTCGGCGAACCCGATGCTGTGGTGCGCCGGGGCCGACATCAAGGGCTTCACGCAGCTCGACGAGCGCAGCGCCGCCGAGCTGCTCGATCAGGCGCACACGCTGCTGCGGGCAATGGAGCGGTCGTCGACCGTCACGATCGCCGCGGTCAACGCAGTCGCGTATGGCGGCGGCTGCGAGCTCGCGATGGCCTGCGACGTGCGGATCGCCGCCGAGTCGGCGAGCTTCGGCCAGCCCGAGATCAACCTCGGCATCATCCCGGGCTTCGGCGGCACGCAGCGCCTGCCGCGGCTCGTCGGCACCGCGCGCGCCCTCGAGCTGAACCTCACTGGCGACCCGATCTCGTCCGCAGATGCGTTCGAGATCGGCCTCGTGACGCGGGTCGCCCCCGACCACGAGCTGCACGACGTCGCCCGCGCATGGGCGCGCAAGCTGGGCGGCCAGGCGCCGCTGGCGGTCGGCGCGATCAAGCGCACGACCGCGGGCGATGCGGATCTCGACGACGGGATCGCGGCCGAGAAGGCGGCCTTCGGCGAGGTCTTCCGCAGCGGCGACGCGCGCGAGGGGATCGGCGCGTTCCTGGGTAAGCGCACTCCGCAGTGGACCGGCAGGTAGCCGACACATCCGGCGATGTCCAGGCCCTGGTGGCGCTCGTCCGCGCCGCCGGCTCGGTCGTCGCGCTGACCGGCGCCGGGATCTCTGTGCCGTCCGGGATCCCCGACTTCCGCACGCCGGGGACCGGCATCTGGGAGAACGTCGACCCGATGCAGGTCGCGCACATCGACTCCTGGCGCGCAGATCCCGAGCGCTTCTGGACCTTCTACGGGCAGCGCTTCCAGACGCTGGGCGACAAGCAGCCCAACGGCGCGCACCGGGCGCTCGTGGAGCTCGAGCGGCGCGCGCTGCTCGACGCCGTCGTCACGCAGAACATCGACATGCTGCACCGGCGCGCCGGGACCCGGGAGCTCATCGAGGTCCACGGCTCGATCGCGTCGTGCTCGTGCCTGTCGTGCGGCGAGTCCTACGGCCTCGAGGAGGTTGTCGTGCGGCTGCGCGACGCGATCGTGCCGGTCTGCGCCTGCGAGCGCCCGCTGAAGCCCGACGTCGTCCTGTTCGGCGAGTTCCTGCCCGAGGACGCGCTGGAGCGGGCGGCGCAGCTCGCCGAGGCGGCGGACCTGCTGCTCTGCATCGGCTCGTCGCTCGAGGTCTACCCGGTCGCGCAGCTGCCCGGCATCACGCTGCGCCACGGGGGGCAGATCGCGATCGTCACCCGGGGCCCGACGCCGTACGACCGCCGCGCGGCGGTCCGGCTCGACGGCGACGTGGAGCAGGAACTCGAAGCGCTCGTCGCCGCGCTGTAGGCGGCGGGCGCCGCGTCGCGGCGGCGGGTCGATCAGCCGATCGAGCTCAGGCGCTGCGCGCGGCGATGGACTCCTCGCGCGTCGGCTCGAGCGGCGGCGTGCCGCAGGAGGGCACCTCGACGCGGTGGTCGGCTCGTCGCAGCGCGGAGCGGACGATGCGGTTGGGGACGCCGAGGGTGACGTCGGTCTCCGTGATGCCGGCGAACACGGTCGCCACCACGTTTCCCTGCCGGTCGACCATCGGACCGCCCGAGGCGCCGAAGCCGCTGAGGCCGCGGATGATCGTCACGAGCCGGTTCTCGATCGTCAGTGAGATGCCGGCCCGGTTGTCGAGCTCGAGCCTGGGCAGCTTGATGTCGTCGCGCGTCATGCCCAGCCGCGCGTGGCGGATCGTCAGCTTGCCCTTCGGGAAGCCCAGCGAGGCGCCCGGCAGGCCCGGCTTGGGGTCCATCGCGAGCGGGAGCCCGGGTTCGCTGCGCAGCGCGCCGACGCGCAGCAGCGCGAGGTCGTGGATCCCGTCGAACCAGACGACGGTCGCGGCCAGCGCGGGGCCCATTCCCCGCCGCTGGACGGTGACCCTGTCTGCTGCGCTGACGACATGCGCGTTCGTGACGACCATGCCGTGTCCGGCGATCCAGCCGCTGCCCTGGTAGCCGCCGCCACACCTGTTCACGTTGATCTCCACGAGGTTGCGCTCGGCGCGCTTGACCTCGGGACGGGCGCGCAGGCGAGGGTCGCCCACCGCGGTTGCCGGCCTGCGCTGTGCCCGCGCAGGCGCGTCGGGCGCGGCCGCCGAGTTGTCGCGCGGCGGGCGGACCGGCGTGAGCACGGCATTGAACTGCTCCAGGACCTCCGAGCGCCCGACGTCGTCGCGCACGAAGCGGATCTCCGCCACCGCCGGGGCGACCGCCCACACCACGACGGCCGCCGCGGCGCCCGTGAGGATCGCTGCCAGCCCGGCGTCGACGACGAAGCTGCGGCTCGCGGCCCGCCACGCGCGCCCCGCGATGATGTCGCCCAGCGCGGCTCCGACGCCGCCCAGCACCAGCGCCGCGACCACCGCGATGTTGAGCGCGTAGTCGGAGTCGAGTTCCTCGCCGGCGAGCAGCGGCACGCGCGAGCCGAGCAGGACTCCGCCGGCGGCGCCGGCGATCGGCAGCGCGCGCTCGAGCCCCAGCCGCCCGCCGGCGAGCGCGGCGGCGGCGACAAGGACGCCGACCACCAGATCGATCGCGAGCATGGTTCACCCTAACCGCTGAGACGGTCCACGCAGCGGACGATGGAGGTGGCATGGGAACCGAGGTGCGCAACTACAAGGCGGCGGCGCGCTCGACCGACGTCTTCGGCCGGGTGCTGTGCAGCGCGCGAGAGCAGCATTTCGTCATCGACGGGCCGTCGTGGAACGGTTGCCCCGCCGAGGCGCTGACGCCCGGCGAGGCGTTCCTCGCGGCGATCGCCGCCTGCGGCGTCGAGCTCGTGCAGGTGCTCGCCGCGGCCGACGGGCTCGAGGTCGGACCGGTGGACGTGGCGATCGGCGGCGCCGTCGACCCTGACGATCCGGTCCGCGGCGACATGACCGTCTTCAACCGTGTTCGGATGACGTTCGCGATCGCCGGGGTGAGCGAGGCGGAGGCGCAGCGGCTGGTGCAGGGCGTCGCGCGGCGTTGCCCCCTGTACGGCAGCGTCGCCGCGTCGGCGCGGGAGCTCGACGTGGAGGTCCGGGCGAGCTGACCGGGCTCCCGCCGCGATTCGCGGGCGCGCAGCCGGCTGCCGCAGCCCGGCACTCCGCTCACCAGCCGCCGGTTGCGACGCGCGCGCGCAGCGCCGCCTCCACGCGGCCGAGCGCCGCCTCGACGAGCGCGATCTGCTCGTCGTCGAGGCCGCCCTGCAGCGCCGCCGCGGCGGCCGCGGCGACGTCGCGGCGCCGGCCGCGCAGCTCCTCCAGGCGCTGGGCCAGTCCGGGCGCGTCGCGCCACGGCTCGAGCTCCGCGATCGCTGTCTCGAGCGCCACCCGCAGCCCGAGCGCGGCCTCGCGCCAGCGCTCTGCCTCGACGTCGAGGCGCGCGCGCAGCGTGAGCTCCTCGCAGGCCAGTGCCGCGTCGCGCCCCGCCAGCAGCGCTGCGAGGCGCTCCTGCGGGCGCAGCGCGCCGGCGCGCGCGCGCAGCAGCCCGCCGGCGGCTTGGCGCGGCAGCTCGCGCGCGCGCTCCCAGCGGCCCTCGGCCACACGCTCGCCGTCGCCGAAGCCGACGCGCACGACAAGCGCCTGGCGCAGCGCGACGTCGCGCGCGCGCGGGTCGGCCGCCGCGATCCGGTGGGCGTGCAGCACGCGGTTCAGACGCGCCAGCGCCTCGTGCGCGAGCGCGCCGACGTCGGCGTCGGCCAGCCACCGCGCGGCCGACTCGTAACCGTCGAGGGCGGCGGTGTCGACGAGCGTCGCGCGCGACGTCACCACGGGCTCGGCGGGGGGATCGGGCGGCGCCTGCACGAGGCGCGCCCGCGCGCGCCGCGCCGCCAGCAGGCGCCGCTCGGGCGCGCCGAGCGTGCGCAGCACGAGGACGTGCCCCGGCGCCTCGCCGAGGTGCTCGCGGATCGTGTAGCGGCCGTCCTGCGGGCCGAGCTCCCACGGGAACTCGAACTGCACGACGCGAAACCGCCGCGACCCGGAGGTCACGGCGGCTTCGGTCACTGCGCGAGCTGACGTGCGGCTACTCGGCCTTGTGCGCGTGGCTTGCGCGCGTCTGCGGTCCGACCTTGATCGCGTACTTCGACGGCTTGACCTGCACCGTCGGGTTGTCGATCTGGCCGAGGCGATCGATGAGCTTGATCCACTGCGACGGCTTGAGCACCGACTCGGCGATCTTGCCGGCCTTCGTCGACGGATCGAACTGCGGCCGGAAGCCCACGTGGATGTGGTCGGCATGGTCGCCCATGGCGATCGTGTTGTCCGTCCCCTCGTACTTCATGAGGGTGATGATCTGGGCGGGCTTCATCGTGCCCTGCAGCGTCAGCAGGCGGCGCACGGCGATGTCCGTGATCGACCCCGCGCCCTGGTTGCCGAGGATCGGGATCCCGTTGATCTTCGCGATGTCCACCGCGTTGCCGGACGAGTGCGCCGAGACGTTGCCGCTCGACGTGTAGAAGCCGTGGCCGCAGCGCAGCGACGTGACCGTCGGCTTCAGGCCCGACGAGGCCAGGAACTCGAGCGTCGCGAGCGTCCGCCGGTCGACGATGCCCGCCGCGATGTCACGGCGACCGCAGGAGTAGATCTCGATCCGCGGGTTGGCCAGGACGCGCTGGATGAGGTTGTCCTTGCTCATCAGCAGGATCTGGCCGATCGTCGCGCCCTGGGCGTTGTCCCCGAAGAACGGGTTCTTGCCCTGCGCGCGATAGATCGCCGTCGACTCGAGCAGCTTCCAGCCGTCGAGGATCGGCTTGGGGTCGATGCGCGGCGCGCCGCGACCAGCCGGGCGGATCTCGAACATGACGTTCGGGGCGATGCCCGGCGTCACCTTGCCGATGCGGCCGAGGATCGTGCCGGCGATGACCTTCCGGCCGGGGACGAGGCGCTTGAGCACGACGTCCTCCTTGTTGAG
>DATMJM010000251.1:0-10253 GCA_035553935.1 Solirubrobacteraceae bacterium | reverse complement strand
CGCACGTCCTCCCACGACTCCTGCCACTCCAGGCGGCAGTCCAGCCACAGGCCCCCGTCCGGCGGCGGCGACGGCCCGAGCGTCGCGAGCACGACCTCGACGCCGGCCTCCGCGAGCTCGGCGCGCAGGTCGGCGGCGTACGTCCACACGCCGCCCACGGCGTCGGTGCTCATCAGGATCCTCACCGTCGGAGCACCTCGTCGAGTACGCCGGCGACGTCGACGAGCCGCCGGACCGCGGGATCGAAGCGCTCGCCGGCGCGCAGCCGCCGCGCCCAGTCGACAGCGGCGCGGCCGCCCCAGGCGTCCGGCGGCGCGACGATCTCCTGCGCGGTCGTGCCGCGGCGCAGCTCCACGCCGAAGTCGTAGAAGGAGCCGCCGACGTCGTGCATGCTGATCGCGCCCTCGCGGCCGCGGAAGGTCGCCTCGAGCACGCAGTCGCGGCCCTCGTGCGAGAACCACGAGCAGGCCAGCCGCGCGGCCGCTCCGCCGGCGAGCTCGATCGTCGCCAGGCAGAGGTCTTCGGCGTCGTCGGCGCCGGCGGTCTCGCCGCGCCGCCAGCGCCGCGCGTCGACCCGCGCCACGGCCGGGAAGTCCAGCACCCAGAGCAGCAGGTCGACGAGGTGGATGCCGAGGTCGACGGCGCAGCCGCCGCCGGACAGCCGGGGATCGAGGAACCACGGCTTGTCCGGGCCGTAGGCGTTGTGGAAGACGAGGTCGATCTGGTGCACGGGACCGATCGCGCCCTTGCGGACGCGATCGCGCAGCGCGCGGGCGGCCGCGGTGTGGCGATAGGACATGTCGACGCCGAGCAGCAGATCGGCGCAGGCGGCGGCATCGACGACGGCGCGGGTCTCCGCGGCCGAGCGGCCGAGCGGCTTCTGGCAGAACACCGCGATGCCGTGGCGCAACGCTGCGAGCGCCTGGTCGGCATGCAGCGCGCTCGGCGTGGCGATGACGATCCCGTCGAGCCCGGCGGTCAGCAGGTCGTCGAGTCCACCTGCCAACAGGGCGGCGCCGGGCGCCGCCCGCGCCGCGGCCGACAGGCATTCGCCGTCGGGGTCGGCGAGCGCCGCGACGTGCGCGACGTCGCTGGCGGCGATCGCCTCCAGCCGGTGGCGCCCGATCCAGCCGGTGCCGAGGAAGCCGAGCCGCGGACGCGTCTGCGCGGCGACGGCCGTCATGGCCGGACCAGCGCCTTGAGGAAGCCGTCCGGCCGGTCGATCGCAGTCGCGAAGGCGTCGCCGATCTGCGACAGGTCGAACTCGTGCGTGTACAGCGGCTGCGGATCCAGCCGCCCGGCCGCGACCGCCTCCGCGGCCTCCTGCACGCCGCGCACGTATGCCGCCCGGTCGCGCTCGTGCGCGTTGACGACGTCGATGCCGCGCCAGTTCCACAGGCCCATGTCGACGGTGCGCGACCCGTCCTGGTGATATCCGGCAATCACCAGCCGGCCGCGCACGCGGACCAGCCGCGCGCCGAGGTCGAGCGGCGCCTGGTAGCCGGTGACCTCGACGACGCGGTCGCACAGCTCGCCGCCGGTCAACTCCTCGACGGCCGCCACGACGGCGTCGGGTTCGAGTCCGAGTGCGTGCTCGGCGCCCATCTCGCGCGCCACCCGCAGCGCGTACGGCCGCCGCGAGACCGCGATCACGCGGGCGCCGGCGTGCACGGCGAGTTGCACGAGCAGCGCCCCGAGGAACCCGATCCCGACGATCGCCACCGTCTGATCCGGGCCGAAGTCGCTGCGGCGCGCGACGTTCATCGCGCAGCCCAGGGCCTCGCCGGGAAACGGCCGGCCGTCGAGCTGCGGCGGCAGCGCGACGACCGCGCCGGCGGCGGCGACGTCGTACTCGGCGTCCGACGCGAAGCTGATCGCCGCGACGCGATCGCCCTCTGAGAGCCGGCGCACGCCGGGGCCGACGGCGGCCACCCGGCCCCATCCCTCGTGACCCGGCGCGCCGGGCTCGCGCGGATAGTCAAACCACGGCCGGCCCTGCCAGACAGGAAGGTCCGAGCCGCACACGCCGCAGCCCTCTATCGCGAGCAGCACCTCGCCGGGGCCCGGTGCGGGCGTCGGCACGTCGGCGATCCGGGCGGCTCCGGGGCCCGTGATGACGGCTGCGCGCACCGTCACGCCGCCGCGGCGGCTTCGTCGCGAGCGGCGGCCAGCCACGTGGCGAGCGCGCGCACGCCCTCGCCGGGCGAGACGCGCGGCCGCCACCCGGTCGCGCGCGTGAAGGCGGTGTGGTCGGTCGCGTAGTAGCGCTGGTCGGCGTGGCGCCACGGACCGTGCTCGACGGACGGCTTGCGCCCGCGCAGCTGCCCGATGAGCGTCATCAGCTCGCGCAGGCTCAGCGTGTTGCGCACGCCGCCGCCGATGTTGAACGCGCATCCGGCGAGCCGCTGGATGTCGGCGTCCGCGCGGAGGAGCGCGTCGACGAGGTCCTCGACGTAGAGCACGTCGCGGACCTGCTTGCCGTCGCCGTAGATCGTGATCGACCGGTCCTCGAGCGCGCGGATGAGGAAGTGCGCGACCCAGCCCTGGTCCTCGGTGCCGAACTGGTGCGGCCCGTAGATGCAGCTCATCCGGAAGACGATCGTCGGCACGGCGAAGGAGCGCGCGTAGTCGACGACGTACTGGTCGGCGGCGCCCTTCGAGCAGCCGTACGGCGTGCAGAACGACAGCGGGCGCGACTCGCCGATGCCGTGCGCGAGGATCTGCGGGTCGGCCGGCTCGTAGCGCGTCCTGCGCTCGACGAGCTCGACGTCGTCGAGGCCGCCGTAGACCTTGTTCGTCGACGTGAAGACGATCGCGGGAGGTGTCGGGCGCCGGCGCGCCGCCTCGAGCAGGTTGATCGTGCCGTGCAGGTTGATCGCGGCGTCCTCGAGGGGCTCGTCGAGGCTCGTGGTGACCGCGACCTGGCCCGCGAGGTGGAACACGCGGTCGCAGGCCTGCACCGCGCGGGCAACGGCGCGCGCGTCGCGCAGGTCGGCGATCTGCGCCTCGACGGCGCGGCCGTGGCGGCGCGTGAGCCAGTCGAGGTTCTCCTCGACGCCGGCGCGCGAGAGGTTGTCGAACACGATCACGCGGCCGCCGCCGGAGAGGATCCGGTCGGCGAGGTTGGTCCCGACGAACCCGGCTCCGCCGGTGATGAGCGTCGGCCGGCTCATACCGTCAGCCCCCGCGCGGCGAGCTCGGCGGCGGCGTCGTCGACGCGGTCGGTCGCCGCCTGGCCGGCGAGCCACTCGGCCAGCTCGGACATGCCGTCGGCGCGCGCGACCTGCGGGACGTAGCCGATCGCGCGCTCGGCGCGGCCGATGTCGGCGAAGCAGTGGCGGATGTCGCCGACGCGGTACTTGCCCGTCACCAGGGGCGCGATGTCCTCGCGTCCCATGACCTGGGCGAGCTCGTCGGCGATCTCGACCACCGAGACGCTGTGGCCCGATCCGACGTTGAGCACCTGCCCGTCCGCGGCCGGCTGCTCGAGCGCGAGCCGCACCGACCGCGCGACGTCGTAGACGCTGACGAAGTCGCGTCGCTGCCTGCCGTCCTCGTAGATGAGCGGCGGCCGCCCGTTCAGCATGCGGCCGGCGAAGATCGCGAGGACGCCGGTGTACGGGTTCGACAGCGCCTGGCGCGGGCCGTAGACGTTGAAGAAGCGCAGCGCGGTCACCGGGGTGTGGTAGGCCGACCCGAACAGCAGGCACATGCGCTCCTGGTCGTACTTGCCCAGCGCGTAGATCGACGACAGCGCCGGCGGCTTGTCCTCCGGCGTGGGCAGCGGGAGCAGCGCCTCGCCGCCGTGGCCGGTCGGCTCCCACTCGCCGCGCTCGAGCTGCTCGCGCGCGCGCTCGACGGCCTCGACCGGGCGGCCGTCGGCGGCCACGTAGAGCCCTTCGCCGTAGACGCTCATGCTCGACGCGACGACGAGCTGCTGCACGGGTCGCTCGAGCAGCTCCTGCAGCAGCACCGCGGTGCCTGCGTCGTTGACGCTCGTGTAGTCGGCGATCTCGTACATGCTCTGCCCGACGCCGACGCGCGCGGCGAGATGCACGACCGCGTCCACCCCGTCAAGCGCGCGGCGCACGCATTCGGCGTCGCGCACGTCGCCGACGACGAGCTCGACCTCGGGATCGAGGTAGTGGGGGCGCCCGCCGCCGTCGTGGACCTGCCGTGTGAGGTTGTCGAGCGCGCGTAGCGCCCAGCCGTGCGCGAGCAGCTCGTCAGCGAGGTGAGAGCCGATGAAGCCGGCTCCGCCGGTGATGAGAATCTTCCTGCTCACGGGGCCCCCTTTCCGGTTGAGGTCGGATCGCGGCGCCCATACCCCACCTGCTGCTTCTCAACCAGCTTCTATGACAGCCTCGTCCGCCCGCCGACGGGCTCCAATCGGGCGACTGACGGCACCGCGCGCGGGTAACCGGACCGGAGATGGCGCCGTGCGGCGCGGGCCGCGCGATCGCCATCGCAACCTGCATCCGACCTCAGGAGCTGCCATGAGCACGACCGAGACGGGCGACGTCACCGGCACGAAGGACAAGGACTACAACATCATCTGGTTCACCGAGCAGTGCCTGAACAACGCACTGCGCCTGGAGACGTACGTCGCCGATGCCGAGCGCGCGGGCGACGACGAGCTGGCGACGTTCTTCCGCAAGGCGCAGGCCGACAGCCGCAAGGGCGCAGAGGAGGGCAAGAAGCTGCTGCGCCAGAGGCTGGGGTCGTAGGTGCCGGTGCCCGCCGGCGATCCCGGCAAGCCCCCGCCGCACGACAGCGAGTCCGAAGAGCCCCTGGGCCCGATCACGCCGGACGAGGAGACGCCGCTGGGGGACACGCCGGAGGCGCACGACGAGATCTCGCCGCACGACCTGCCGCCGGGCCATCCCGGCCGCGAGCAGGCCGAGCGCCAGGCGGGCGGCGGCGAGGGCACCACCGAGGGCGGCGCCTGACGCGCGCGTAGGTCCCGCAGCGCCGGCGCGCCGCCCGTGCTGCGCGCTGGCAGACTGCGCGGCATGGACGTCCGCGCGACCTCGCTGCTGCTGCCCGACGGCGTGACGGCGTCCGCGGCAGCCGGCCGGCTTGCGGCGCTCGTGGCGGTCGCCGCGCAGCGCGCGCACAGCGTCGACCGGACGTACTGGGACACGTTCGACGGCCGCCTGCACCGCGCCGGGCGCGCGCTCGCGCAGACGGCCGACCGCCTCGTCCTGATGGACGCGGCGACGCACGCCGAGCAGGCGAGCGCGGAGCATCGGGCCGCTGCGCGCCGCCTGCTGGTCGGCGACCTGCCCCCCGGGGCGCTGCGCGAGCGGCTGGCGCCGATCGTCGCGATGCGAGCGCTGACCCCGCTCGCGCGCGTCCGGAGCAGGCTGCTGCCGATCGACGTCCTCGACGATCTCGGCAAGATCGTGGTGCGGCTGCGGGTCGAGGAGCCGGCGGTGGTGCCGCGCGGCGACGGCAAGCTGGCGCTGCGCCCGCGCCTGCACGTCCGCGGCGTGCGCGGCTTCGACGACGACTTCGACCGCGTGCTCGCGATCCTCACGTCGCAGGCGGGTCTGCGCGAGGCGCCGCGCGCGGTTCTCGACGATGCGATCTCGGCGCTCGGCGGCACCGTCGGCGGCACGCCGTCGAAGCTGCGGATCACGCTCGACCCCGGGCAGCGCGCCGATGCGGCCGCCGTGACGATCCTGCGCCGCCTGCTGGACGTCATCGAGGCCAACACGCCGGGTGCGCTGGCCGACGTCGACAGCGAGTTCCTGCACGACCTGCGCGTCGCGGTCAGGCGGTCGCGCGCGCTGCAGCGCGAGTTGCGCGGCGTCTTCGCGCCCGAGCCGCTGGGCTTCTACCGCGACGGCTTCCGCGAGCTGCAGGCGCTGACGGGGGCGACGCGCGATCTCGACGTGCAGCTGCTCGAGTTCGGCGACCTCGCCGGCGGGCTGGGCGACGGCGCGGGCGCCGACGTCGCGCCGTTGCGGCGGCTGCTGGAGCGGCGGCTCGTCGCCGAGCGCGGGAGGATGGTCGCCGGGCTGCGCTCGGCGCGCACGCGTGCGCTGCTGGCCGGCTGGCGGGAGTTCCTCGACGGGCTGGGCGACGCCCCGGAGGACGATCGTCCGGATGCCGCGCGGCCGATCGCCGACGTCGCCGCCGAGCGGATCGGCACGGTCTACCGGCGGATGGTCAAGATGGGGCGGGCGATCGGCGACGACAGCCCGCACGAGGCGCTGCACGACCTGCGCAAGAAGGGCAAGGAGCTGCGCTACCTGCTCGAGTTCTTCTCCTCGCTGTATCCGCCGCAGGTCGTCAGGCCGATGGTCGCGACGCTCAAGGACCTGCAGGACGTGCTCGGCCGCTTCCAGGACCGCGAGGTGCAGGCCGACCTGCTGCGCGCGCTGGGCGACGAGATCGCGGCGATGGGGGGCGGCGCGGCTGCGCTGATGGCGATGGGCGTGCTCGTCGAGCGCCTCGCCGAGCAGCAGGCCGAGGCGCGCGCGCAGTTCGCGGCGAGCTTCGCGCAGTTCGCCGCCAAGCCCCAGCGCAGGATCGTGGCCGAGACGTTCGGATGACGAAGGTCATCGCCCTCTACAACATCAAGGGTGGCGTCGGCAAGACGTCGGCGGCCGTGAACCTCGCCTGGGCGGCGGCCGACGAGGGAGCGCGCGTGCTGCTGTGGGACCTCGACCCGCAGGGGGCGGCGAGCTACCTGCTGCGGATCAGGCCGAAGGTGCGCGGCGGCGGCCGGAAGCTCGTGCGCGGAAAGAGCGACCCGGCGACGCTGCTGAAGGGCTCCGACCACGAGCTGCTCGACCTCCTGCCGGCCGACTTCTCCTATCGCAACCTGGACCTCGCGCTCGACGCCACGAAACGCCCGACGCGCGCCCTGCAGCGGGTCATCGGCCCGCTCGCCGGCGACTACGACTTCGTCTTCCTCGACTGCCCGCCGGCGATATCGCTGGCGTCGGAGAGCGTGTTCGCGGCCGCCGACGTGCTGCTCGTGCCGCTCATCCCGACACCGCTGTCGCTGCGCACGTTCGAGCAGCTGAGCGGCTTCGTCGCCGCCGAGGTGGCCAAGCCGCGCCCCCGGATCCTCGCGTTCTTCTCGATGGCGGACGGCCGCAAGGTGCTGCACCGCGAGATCATGGACGCGCTGACCGCGACCGCCGGCGGCGCGGTGCTGGGCGCGGTGATCCCGGCGGCGAGCGACGTCGAGAAGATGGCGTCGCGCAGGCGCCCGCTCGCGGGCTTCGCGCCGCGCGGGCGCGCCGCGCGAGCCTACGGCGCGCTGTGGCAGGAGCTGCGGCCGCGACTGTAGGGCGTCAGTCCTGCAGCCAGCGGAAGTAGACGCCGTACCGCAGCGAGCCGGTCCGGTTGACGCCTCCGGAGTGCTCCAGGTCCGGGGCCAGCATCACCGCGTCGGTTGGATCGAGCTCGACGGCGACCGACTCGTCGCCGTCCTTGACGAGCAGCCCTCCGTTCTCGCGGCGCCACGGCGTGAGCGCGACCCCGACGATCCGCACGTAGCGCCGTCCGTCGGCCCACGGCGGCTCCTCGTCGATGTGGAAGGCGATACGCGGTTCAGGGCCGACGTGCGGGAATTGCAGGAGGATCTGCGGGTCGCACAGCATTCCGTCGCGCCACTGCGCCGGGAGGGACTGCGCGAGGGCGAGAACCTCCTCGCGGTGGTTGAGGTGCGGAAACCAGTGCATCCCCCACAGCCACTCGCCCAGGGTGTGCGCGGAATGCCCCTGCTCGAGCAGGTCGAGGTGCAGCAGGCGCAGGACGTCGTCGATGAGGTGCTGCGGCACGACGCCGCGCGCGACCGCGTACCCGCCGCTCGCCGATTCGGGCTGCATCGGTTGATCCTTGCAGGAGTGGCGGTGCGTCGTCCTCGGAGCGGGCCGGTGCCGGCTTGAACTCGCCGGCGCGTCGGTACGATCGCGCGATGCCGGACACGTCTGCCACCGGCCTGCTGGGCCGCCCCCTGTCGGAGGTGCTCGCCGCGCTGGCTTCGCAGCACGAGCTCGCCGACGGCGGCGGGCCGGCCGCCGCGCTGACGGCGGCCGCGGCGGCCGCCCTGACGGCGAAGGTCGCGCGCGGGTCGCGCCCGACGTGGATCGAGGCAGGCGGCGCGGTTGCCCATGCCGAGTCGCTGCGGATGCAGGCCCAGGCGCTCATCGAGCGCGACGAGCAGGCGTACCGCAAGGCCTCGTCGGTGCTGCTGCACGACGAGCGCTCCGCGCGGCGGGGCGTCGCTGCGCCGGCTCTCGCCACGCCGGCCGGTCCCGCCGATCGCGAGCGCATCGTCGGGGAGGCGTCGATCCGCGCGGCCGACCTGTCGCTGGCGATCGCCGACGCCGGCTGTCAGATCGCCGGGCTGGCTGGCGAGGTCGCCCGCCGCTGCCCGTCGTCGCTGCGACCGGACGCGCTGACCGCGGTGGCGCTCGCCGAGGCCGCCGCGTGCGCGGCCGCCCGGCTCGTGGAGGTCGACCGCCATCTGCCCGCCGACGACCCGCGGCGCGCCGCGTCGTCCAACGCGGCGCACA
Source organism: Solirubrobacteraceae bacterium (assembly GCA_035553935.1). Classification (GTDB taxonomy): domain Bacteria; phylum Actinomycetota; class Thermoleophilia; order Solirubrobacterales; family Solirubrobacteraceae; genus CADCVQ01. Next base: position 1,716 of record DATMJM010000251.1, on the reverse strand, counting down.
AGGCACGGCAGGCGCGGGAGCGGGCGCTCGCCCGCTGAGCTGGTTGCGGCGCCGCGGATCCACCCGGCGGCATGACCACCCCCTCCTGCAGCCGGTCTCGGAAGGAACGACCGCGGCGTGGCGGCGCTACGGCGCCGCGCTCGGCGACCTGGGGCTCGCCGGCTGCTCGGTGCGGCGACGACCGCCACCGAGATCGGGATCGCGACCGTCAGCGCCGCGCGCTGCCCGGTGAGCTTCCGCCGCTCGCCGCTGCGGCGGCGCCTGAACCGCTTTCGCTGAGCCCGACGCGAGCGGGGCGGCGGGCGCCGCTACTCCCCGCGGTGTGCCGCCGACGCCCGCGGCACCGGGACGCGGATCGCGTACTTCGACGGCTTGACGGCGACGACGGGGTTGTCGATCTTGCCGAGCCGGTCGATGAGCTTGATCCACTGCGAGGGCTTGAGGACCGCGTCGAGCTGGCGGGCGTCCGGCGTGCCGGCCTGGTACTGCGGCCGGAAGCCGACGTGGATGTGATCGGCGTGGTCGCCCAGCGCGAGCGTGTTGTCCGTGTGCTCGTAGCTCATGAGGCTGATGATCTGGTTGGGCTTGATCGTGCCCTGGAGCGTCAGCAGGCGGCGGATCGTGATGTCGGTGATCGAGCCTTCGCCCTGATGGCCGAGGACCGGGATCCCGTTGATCTTCGCGATGTCGACGGCGTTGCCGGACGAGTGCGCCGAGACGTTGCCGCTCGCCGTGAAGTAGCCATGGCCGCAGGTCAGCGAGGTGACGGTCGGCTTCAGGCCGCTGGCGGCGAGGAACTCCAGCGTCGCCAGCACCCGCCGGTCCACGCCGCCCGCCTCGATGTCGCGCCGGCCGCACGAGTAGATCTCGATGCGGGGGTTGGCGAGCACGCGCTGGGCCAGCGCGTCCTTGCTCATCAGCAGGATCTGGCCGATCGACGCGCGGCCGGCGTCGGCGCCGACGAGCGCGTTGCGGCCCTGCGCGCGGTAGATCGCGGTCGACTCGAGCAGCTTCCAGCCGTCGAGGATCGGCTTGGGGTCGATCCGCGGCGCACCGCGGCCCGCCGGCCGGATCTCGAAGTGCAGGCGCGGCGCGATCTGCTCCTTCGTCTGGCCGATGCGGCCGAGGATCGTGCCCGCGATGACCTTGCGCCCCTTGACCAGCGGTTTGAGGACGACGTCCTCGGGGTCGAGGCCGTAGACGCCCGTGAAGTAGGACTTGAGGCTCGTGCCGGCGGCGAGGCTCGACTCGGCCTTGAGGATCTGCTGCGCCCCGCCGTTGGCGAAGGCGTTGCGGCGCGAGGGGTTGGCGAAGAGGCGCTCCTTGCCGATGGCGCTGGCGGCCTTGCTCGTCGCCGCGGGGCTCGCCGGCTGGGCGGCCGGAAGCGCGGGCTTCGTCGTCGCACGGCCGGCGGAGGCGGCGTGCGTCGGCTTGGGGTCGCGCTTGGGCAGCTCGAGCTCCTCGGCGATCGAGGCTCTGCTCTGCGTGCGCTGCTTGGGCACCGGAACCTGACGCGCGACCTTCTTGAGGTGCGCGTACGTGTACGTGTTGCCGTAGACGTCGCGCAGGCGGACGTAGCTGCCGAGCCGCTTCGTGCGGCCCATCGCGACGATCGTGCCGTCCTGCACGGCGATCGCGGGCGAGCCGGCCTTGGCGAAGATGTCGATGCCCCTGCGCGTGGCCTCGGACTCGACCGGGTTGGCGACGTTGGCGCCC
>DATMJM010000250.1:0-4107 GCA_035553935.1 Solirubrobacteraceae bacterium | reverse complement strand
TGCTCGACCAGCGGCGGATCGCCGGCGTCGGCAACATCTACGCCAACGAGGCGCTGTTTCGCGCGCGCATCCACCCGTTGCGGGCGGCGGGGACCCTGAAGCGCGCTCAGGTCGCCGCGCTGCGCGACGCGGTCGTCGCATCGCTGGAGGCCGGCCTCGGCGCGGGCGGCGCCTCGATCGACGACTTCCGCCACCCCGACGGCGTCCAGGGAGCCTTCCAGCACGAGTTCCTCGTGCACGCGCGCGAGGGCGAGCCGTGCACGGTCTGCGGCACCCCGGTGCGCAAGTTCGTCGCGGCAGGGCGGGGGACGTACGCGTGCGAGGTGTGCCAGGCGCGCCCGCGGGCGCGGCGGCGCCCCTGACCGGCGCCGGCGCGACGGTTCGGGAGGCGCTCGGAGGGGCCGACTGGAGTCGCGCGACGAGCAGGTCGATGAACGCGTGCGCGGCGGCCTCGTCGAAGCGCTCGCGGCGATATCGCAGCGCGAGGTGCAGCCGGCCGTGCGTCGTCGCGGCTCCGATGCCGATACCGGTGGGGAGCATGCACGGCGGCGAGAACCACAGCTCCGACGGTCCGTCGGAATCGAATCGCGCCGGATCCGGCAGCTGGCCCAGATTCGAGACGACGAGGCTGTCGATGAAGCGCGCTCCCGGCCCGCGCAGCAGGTTCGGCGACACGCGCTTGACGGCCAGTGGCAGCCTGCGGCCGAGCTTCATGAGGTCATACAGTCCCAACGTCCGCGGCATGCGCCGCGCGCGGGCGGTCTGCGCAGCCGCGGCCGCTGGTGCGCGCGCGAGGTCACGACGATCGTCTGCGCGCGTGGAGATCGGCAGGAACGAGGCGTAGTTGCCGACGACCTCCCAGAACCAGTCGTGCGGGCGCATGTTGACCGGCATCGTCGCCGACAGGCGGTCGCCGGCGCCGCCGTGCTCGGTGTTCCAGCGCTCGGCCGCGAGCATCGTGGCCGCCAGCAGCGCGTCGTTGAACGTCGCGCCGGCCGGCCGGCGACCCAGCAGCCGCCGGGTGCGCTCGCGCGACAGCATCCGGCCGACGAAGCCGTAGCCATCGGCTGCCGTGCCGCCATCCGCGGCGATCCGCGTCGGCGGGTGCAGGGCCTCGCGCAGCCTTCGCCCGGCCTCGCCTGCCCGCCGCAGCCGCTCGGTCCGGTCGGCGGCAGCGAGATGGCGGTCCAGCAGCCGCGCATCGGGAACCCCGAGCGCGTCCGGCGGGTCGTGCTCGCGGCGGTATGTGAGCGTCACCGACTGCGCAAGGCGGTGGCACCCGACGCCGTCCGTGGCGACGTGGCTGATGCAGCACAGCACGATGTCGCCGTGCGGCCGGCGGGCGAGGATGACGCGCAGCGGCGGCGAGACGTCCGAATCGAGCCGCGCGCTGTAGTGCGCAGCGCGCACGGCGGACTAGTCCGCGAGCAGGTCGGCGAGCATGCCCGACGCGTCGGCGGCGGCGGTCTCCTGGTAGCCGCCGACGAGGATGTTGCCGACGGTCACCTGCGGCAGGGTCATCATGCCGGTCTTCCGGGCGAGCTCGACGATCGCGTCGGGCCGGCCGGCGAGGTTCTCCTCGCGAAAGTCGATGCCGCGGGAGCGCAGGAGCATCTTCACCCGCGTGCAGAACGAGCAGGGCTCGGTCGTGTAGACGGTGACGTCGCGCATGACTTCAGAAAGTACGGTGCGCCTCTCGAGGCTCCTAGTCGACGAGCAGGTCGGCGAGCATCCCCGCCTGGTCGGCCGCGAGCGTCTCCTGATAGCCGCCGAGCAGCATGTTGCCGACGTAGACCTGCGGCAGCGCCTTATAGCCGCCGGAGCGCTCGGCGAGCTTCTCGTGGTCGTCCGAGCCGGGCGTGATCATGACCTTCTCGTATGGGATGTCGCGAACGTTCAGCAGGTTCTCGACCGAGTGGCACAGCGTGCAGATCTCGTCCGTGTAGACGGTGACCGGCCGCATCGTCAGTCCACGAGCAGGTCGTCGAGCATGCCGCTGAGCGCGGCGGCATGCACCTCCTGGGTGCTGCCGAGCGGGATGACGCCGACGAACGCCTGCGGCAGCTTCATCGAGCCGGTGCGCTCGCCGAGCTCGTGGTGCTCGCGCGAGTCGAGGCTGACGATCGTCTCCTCGTACGGGATCTGCCGTTCTTCGAGGAGCTCCCGGAGCTGGCCGCTGAACTTGCAGCCTTCTTTGGTGTAGATCTGCATCGTTCTCATGGTGGAAAAAGTGTAATGGCAGGCTCACTGAAGACTGAGGCGGTGGTCCTGCGCTCGCTGCGCTACGGCGAGGCCGACCGCATCCTTCATCTCTATACCCCGCAGCGCGGCCGGCTCAGCGCGATCGCCAAGGGCGTGCGCCGCACGAAGAGCCGTTTCGGCGGCCGCCTGGAGCCGTTCTTCCGCCTGAACACGGTCCTCTACCAGGGCCGCAGCGAGCTGCTCACGGTCACGGGCGCCGAGACCGTGGACGGCTTCGCGCGCCTGCGCGAGGACGGCGCCGCGCTCGACAGCGCCGCCCGCGCGTGCGACGCCGTCGCCCGCCTGTTCGAGACCGACGAGGCGCATCCCGGCGTGTTCGCGCTGCTGTGCAACGAGCTCGCGCTGCTCGACTCCGGCGCCGGCCGCGGGCGGTCGCACGCGACGCACGCCAACCAGCTCGCGTTTCGCCTCAAGCTGCTGCTCGCCGCGGGGCTCGCGCCGCAGCTCGCGGCCTGCGCGGCGTGCGGCGAGGCCGACCATCTCGCCGGCTTCAGCGGCTCCGCGGGCGGTGTGGTCTGCACCGCCTGCGAGGCCACGGGCTTCGCCCTGGGGGAGGAGGCGCACGCGTTCATGACCGGCGCGCTCGCGTCCACGCTGGCGGACGTCCCGCAGGCCGGCGAGCGCGCACTGCGCGAGGCCGAACGGGCGATCCACGAGACCCTCGAGCATCACGCTCACGTGCGGCTGAGGGCGGCCGCTCCCCGATAGGATCGCGCGCCATGGGACTCGCTCGAGTTGGTACCAAGTGGGTGTACGACTTCGCTGAGGGCTCGAAGGACATGCGCAACCTCCTCGGCGGAAAGGGCGCGAACGTCGCCGAAATGACGCGCATCCTGGGGGCCGACCGCGTGCCGGCCGGCTTCACGATCACGACCGAGGCCTGCGTCTCGTACATGCAGAACGGCCAGACCGCGCCGGAGGGGATGGCGGAGGAGGTCGACGAGGCGCTCGCGCGCCTGGAGGAGACGGCGGGCAAGACGCTCGGCGACCCCGGCGATCCGCTGCTGGTCTCCGTGCGGTCGGGCGCGCGCGAGTCGATGCCGGGAATGCTCGACACCGTCCTGAACCTCGGCCTCAACGACGAGTCCGTGCAGGGGCTGGCCGACCGGACGGGCAACGCGCGGTTCGCGTGGGACTCATACAGGCGCTTCGTGCAGATGTTCGGAAACGTCGTGCGCAACATCCCCGGCGAGCGCTTCGAGCAGGTGATCGCCGAGGTCAAAAAGCAGCACGCCGTCAAGCTCGACACCGAGCTCGGCGTCGACGCGCTCAAGCAGCTCACGGCGAAGTTCCGCGAGATCTTCAAGGAGCAGACGGGCGAGGACTTCCCGCAGGAGCCGCGCGCCCAGCTCGAGCAGGCGATCCACGCCGTCTTCGACTCGTGGACCGGCGAGCGGGCGGTCGCCTACCGGCGCATCAACCGCATCCCCGACGACTGGGGAACGGCCGTCAACGTGCAGCAGATGGTCTTCGGCAACAAGGGCGACACGTCGGGATCGGGCGTCGCGTTCAGCCGCGACGAGGTCACGGGGGCGCCCGAGCCGTCGGGCGACTTCCTCGTCAACGCCCAGGGCGAGGACGTCGTCTCGGGCGTTCGCAACACGCAGGACATCGCCGAGCTGCGCGAGGTCATGCCCGAGGCCCACGCGCAGCTCATGGACATCCTGCGCACGCTCGAGGCCCACTACAAGGACATGCAGGACACGGAGTTCACGATCGAGGAGGGGCGCCTGTACATGCTGCAGACGCGCAACGCCAAGCGCCCTGCGCAGGCCGCCGTCCGCTTCGCCTGCGACGTCGTCGAGGAGAAGTTGCTGACGAAGGCCGAGGCGATCGCGACGATCG
>DATMJM010000249.1:0-5137 GCA_035553935.1 Solirubrobacteraceae bacterium | reverse complement strand
GCATAGTTCGCCTGGCCGGCGTTGCCCATCGTGCCGGAGATCGAGGAGACGTTGACGATCTTGCGGAACACCTCGACGCCCTCCTCGCGCTCCTTCTTCGCCGGCTCGCGCAGATGCGGGGCGGCGGCGCGCAGGACGCGGAACGGCACGATCGTGTGGATGTCGAGCATCCGCTGGAAGGCCTCGTCGGTCATCTTGTGGACCGCACCGTCGATCGTGTAGCCGGCGTTGTTGACGATGATGTCGATCTTGCCCCACGCGTCGGCCGCCGTCCGCACGAGCTCGTCGCAGGCGCCGGAGGCGGTCAGGTCTCCGCCGTAGACGACGGTCTCGCCGGCGATCTCGGACGCCGTCTGCTCGGCGACGTCGCCGTCGAGGTCGTTGATGAGGACCTTGGCGCCGTGCTCCGAGAGCAACTCGGCGGTCGCGCGCCCGATGCCCCGCGCCGAGCCGGTGACGATCGCGACCTTGTCGTCCAGAACTCCCATTGCATGCGCTCCTTCGTGCTCGTGGTTGCGGCCGGCCACGATATCCGACTGGTTGACTGGCCAGTCGGTTTCGGCCCGAGGGCGAGGCGCCGGTGGGTCGTAGGCTGCAGCGCGTGATCGCCCTCGTCACCGGAGCATCGAGCGGGATCGGCGAGGCGACCGCGCGCCGGCTCGCCCGCGAGCCGCGCGCCCGCCTCGTGCTCGTCGCGCGCCGCGAGCCGCGCCTGCGCCGGCTGGCGGCCGAGATCGCGGTGCGGGCGACGGTGATCACGGCGGACCTCACCGAGGCCGATGCGCCCGCGCGGATCGCCGCGCGGGTGCAGGACGAGCACGGGCGCCTCGACCTGCTCGTCAACAACGCCGGCGCCGCCTGGCGCGGGAGCTTCGGCGAGGCCGGCTGGGAGAACGTGCGCCGCCACATGGAGCTGAACTTCGACGCGCAGGTGCGCCTGACGGAGGCCCTGCTACCCCTGCTGCGGCGCAGCGCGCCGAGCGCGATCGTCAACGTCTCAAGCACCGCGGGCCGCGTCGGCCGCGCGAACACAGGCGCCTACTCGGCCAGCAAGTTCGCGTTCGCCGGCTGGACCGACGCGCTGCATCTCGAGGAGCGCGCGCACGGCGTGCACGTCGGGCTGGTGCTGCCGGGCTTCGTCGCGACGGAGGGCTTTCCCCAGCGCCAGCTCGTCGAGCGCCGCCTGACGCGCTGGATCGTCTCGACGCCCGAGAAGGTCGCCGAGGCGGTGATGGACGCGGGGCCCGGCGGTCGCGCCGAGCGCTACGTCCCGCGCCCCTACTGGCTCGGCGCGGTCGCGCGGGTCGCGCTGCCCGGTCCGACCCGGCGGGTGCTCGGCGGCGGCAAGCTGCCGCTCACGCCGACGACGAACGCCGACGCCGAGCGCTGAGAGCCGCTCACGCCGGCCGGCCCGACGCGCTGCCGGCGCCGTCGGCCCACGCCGCCGCGAGCTCGGTGCGCGAGCGCACGCCGAGCTTCGCGTAGGCGCGCGAGAGGTGGTGCTCGATCGTCTTCTCGCTGAGAAACAGCGTCGCGGCGACCTGCTTGTTCGAGCGGCCCTGGGCCACGAGCGCAGCTATCTCCGCTTCGCGCTTGGTGAGCGGCTGCGCACGGCTCGACGTGGGCTGCGCCGCACGCGCCGCGCCGACCGGCGACAGCCGCACGCCGAGGCGGCGCAGCTCGCGGCTCGCCGCGTCGCGCAGGCGCCAGGCGTGCGCCCGCCCGGCCTCCTCGGCGACGAGGCGCAGCTCGTCGTGGGCGTCTCCGGTGCGGCCGGCAGCCGCGAGCGCGCGACCCGCGCACAGGCGCGACGCCAGCAGGTCCCGCCGCGCGCCGAGCAGCTCCTGCTCGCCGGCGGCGGCCGATGCCAGGCGCACCGCGCGCTCCGGTTCACCTTCGGCGAGCGCGATCTCCGCGCGGGCGGCGAGCGCGCGGGTGACGCCGACCGGCAGCTCGTAGGTGATCGCGCGCCGCTCGATGAGCGCGGCGAAGCGGCGCGCCTCGGCGACGTCGCCGCTGGCGATCGCGGCGCGGACGAGCACGAGCGCAAGCCACAGCGACCGCGCCGGATCGATCCGCTCGAGCTCCGGCCCGGCGGCGTCGATCATCTCGCGTAGGGCCAGCGCCGGATCCTCCTCGGCGCGATGGGCGGCGAGGTTGCAGCGGCCGATCGGCTTGAAGAGATCGTCGTCCGCGAGATCGTCGAGCAGCGGACGGCACTCCGCCTCCAGCAGCCGCACCTCGCGCGTGTCCCCCTGCAACCACGCGACGAACGAACGGCACCACAGCGCCCATTGCAGCTGGTAGGTCAGGCCCTGCAGGCGCGCGGTCTCCTCCGCCGCCTCGACGAGCTGCAGGCTCTCGGCCAGATCCAGCGTCTCGGTCAGGCTCGCCGCCAGCAGCGTCGTCAGCGGTGCGACGAGGTGGCCGATGCGCTCGGCGCGCGCGATCCGCAAGCCGCGCCGCATGACCGCCTGGCTGTCGGCGTGGCGCTCGAGCAGGGCCAACGTGTGGCCGAGCACCCACGCCGAGTCCGGCCACGACGCGACGAGCTCGTCGGGCAGGTCGCCGAACCCCTGCAGCGAGCGCTCGACGTGCCAGCGCGAGCGCGTCGGGTCGCCGCTCCAGAGCAGGCCGAGCGACACCAGGCCGTGGGCGAGGACGGCGGCTCCGGCGAGCGCCGACCCCGGCGCCTCCGTGGCCGTCGTCCGCAGCGCGCGGTCGGCCCAGCGCTGCAGCGCCGGCACGTCGGATGCGAAGACGGCCGCCAGCGCCAGCTGCGTCTCCAGGGCGACGCGCGAATGCGCCGGAGCGCGGTCCGGCAGCGTCGCGAGCGCCTGCTCGAGCCGGCGGCGGGCTGATTCGTGCAGGCCCAGGACGTTCTCGAGCGTCGCGCAGCGGACGATGAGCATGATGCGCTGCGGTGCCTCGGGCGCGAGCAGCTCGGCCGCCCGCTCGAACGCCGCGCGGCTCTCGTTCAGCTGACCCGCCGCGGCCAGCGCGGTGGCGCACGGCGCGAGCACGGCGGCGCGGCGGCACGCGTCGCCGGCGGGCAGCAGCCGCTGCGCAGCCTCGAAGAGGCGCGCCGCCGTCGCCGGGGCGGTCTCGGCCGCCTCTGCCGCCGCTCTCGTCAGCAGCTCGACGGCCTCGTCGTCGCCCGGACCGGCGCTCTGCTCGACGTGGTAGGCGCGGACGGCGAGCGGGGCGTCGCGACGTGCGAGCTCCGCGGCGACGCGCTCGTGCGCCGCCAGGCGCCATGCCGGAGGCGCGGCGTCGTAGACGGCTCGGCGCACGAGCGGGTGACGGAAGCGAAACCCGCGGGCCGCCTCGCCGGCGTGCACGAGGTCCGCGGCCACCAGCCGGTCCAGCATCGGCGCAGCGTCCTCCTCGAGGCCTGCCGCACGCGCGGCGAGCTCCGGATCGAACGGCTCTCCCGCGACGGCCGCGCCCTCGAGCAGCACGCGCGCGGCGGCGGGGAGCGCTGCGACCTCCTGCTGCACGGCCGCGACCAGCGACGACGGCAGCGACGCGTCGGGCTCCGCGGCGACGAGCGCGAGCTCCTCGAGGAACAGCGGGTTGCCCGCCGCTTCGCGCATGAGCCGGTGGCGCAGCGCGTCGTCGCCGACGGTACGCAGCAGCTCCCCGGCGGCCGCGTCGTCGAGCGGGCGCAGCACGACATGGTCGGCTCCCTGCGCGCCGCGGAGGGCATCGAGCAGTCGCAGCGCCGGGCCGACCCTGCGACCCGCGAACACCAGCAGATGCGCCGCGCGGGGCGGGCGGCGGATCAGGTGCAAGATCAGCTCCAGCGAGGCGTCGTCGGCCCAGTGCACGTCGTCGAGCAGGAGGACGAGGGGCCGCTCCCCGGCGAGCAGCTCGAGCAGCGCGCGCAGCGCGCGGTGGTAGCGAAAGCGCTCCGCGCCGCTCGCCGGCGCCGCTGCGGCGACATGCTGCGCGACGGCCGGCAGGACCGCGGCCAGCTCGGCCTCGCGCACGGGGCCCAGCGCCTCGAGCTGGTGCGCGTGCAGCGTCGAGATGTGATCGTCGAGCGCGTCGACGGCGAGGCCGAACGCGAGATCGCGCTCGTGCTCGGCGGCGCGCCCCGCCAGGACGAGCAGGCCGGCCGCCGTCGCCCGCGCCGCCGTCTCGCGCAGCAGCGCCGTCTTGCCGATGCCGGGCTCGCCGAAGACGCCGATCGCCCGCGTGCCGCCGCCGCGAACCGACCCCAGGGCGTCCTCGAGCGTCTGCAGCTCGCGATCGCGCCCGATCAGCTGCTCCCCCGGGAGGCGTTCGTGCACCCCCCCAGGTTAGGGCCCGCGCACCCTTAACCGGGGTTTGGGACTGGACTATCGAGGGGTTTCCCCGATGGCGTCGCGCGCCCCGGCGTGAGAGCCTCGCCGCGCACGCGAACCGCCCAGGCGCAAGGACAAGGAGAAGAAGGCGATGAGGACAGGACGTTCGACGGCGATCCGGGGGGTGCTCGCAGCGTCTGCCGCGGCCGGCCTGGTGGCAGCGCTCGGCAGTGGATCAGCCGCATCCGCGGACGCCGGCACGGAGGCCGCCGCCGCTCCGGCGAAGACGATCTCGATGCGGTTCGACCAGAGGGGCCCGCGCTTCACCGGGTCCTCGACGGTCGCGACCGGGCAGCAGCTGCGGATCCGCAACCTCAGCGACCCGAAGAAGATCGGCCCGCACACCTTCACGCTCGTCGCGGCGAATGTGATGCCGAGGAGCGCGAAGGCGATGAAGGCCTGCTTCACGCCCGGCAAGATCTGCCTCACCGGCGCGATGGCGCACGAGTTCAACGAGAAGACCGAGTCTGTCGGCCTGCCGCTGGTCGAGGCCGGAGCGCCCGGTTGGGACAAGCGCTTCTCGCGCACCGTACGCAAGGGCGACTCCTGGTACACCGAGAAGAAGGACGAGGAGTTCTCGCAGCCCGTCAGCGCGAAGGCTGGGACGCTCCTGCGGTTCATGTGCCTCGTGCACCCGGAGATGCAGGGCAAGATCAAGGTCACCGGCTAGCGCCGGAAGAACCGGCCGGCGGGATCTCCCCGCCCGCGGCGCCTGCGATGAACCAGCAGTTCGAGCCCGAGGCGACCGGCGGCATCAGCCGCCGGTCGCTGCTGTCTGCGGCGGCTGC
>DATMJM010000248.1:0-2821 GCA_035553935.1 Solirubrobacteraceae bacterium | reverse complement strand
CGGCGCGACGATGGACAACCTCGGCGAGTCGCTGGCCTGGGGGCTCGTCATCGGCGCAAGCCTCGTGCTCGGCGCCGCCGCCGCGGCGCGGCTGCGCCTGCCGGCCCGCGTCGCCGCGACGCTGACGGCGTTCGGCGGCGGAATCCTGCTCGCCGCGATCGCGCTCGAGCTCGTGCCCGAGGCCGACCGGCAGGCGGGCGACGCGCTGACGGCGGTCGGCCTGCTGGGCGGCACGCTCGTCTACGTCGCCGCCGACGCGTGGCTCGCGCGCGACAAGCAGACGATGGCCACGCGCCGCTCCGGACATGCGGCGGCGGCCGGCCGACCGATGTCGATGCCGACGGTCTCCGCGGAGGTGACGCGCGGCGAGTCGATCGCCGTCGGGCTGTTCGTCGACGGCGTGCCGGAGTCGCTCGCGCTCGGCCTGACGATCGCCGAGGGCGAGCTCGGGATCGCGCTGCTGGCCGGCGTCGTCGTCGCCAACATCGTCGAGGCCTACGGTGCCGCGCAGCCGATCATCTCCGGCGGCCGCAGGCCGTCCTTCGCGATCGCGCTGCTGACGTCGATCGGGCTCGCGCTCGCGATCGCGACGGTGCTCGGCGGCACCGTGCTCGCCGATGCCGGCGGCGCGCTCGTCGGCACCGCGCAGGCGATCGCCGGCGGCGCCGTGCTCGCGGTCGTGTCGATCGCGATCGTCCCGCACGCGTTCAGCGAGGTGAACCGGCTCGTCGCGACCGCCACCGTCGCCGGCTTCATCGCCGGCTACCTGCTGAGCTGAGCTGGCTGTAACGCGCTCGCCGTCGCGGCGCACTGAACGGGCGTGAGCCACGCGACCTCCCTCCCTGCACAGCGCCCCGCGAGCGCGGCGTTCGTGACGCACGACCCGAGCTTCGCCGCCGTGCTCGGCGCGTCGCCGCGGCTGGCGCGGGTTGCAGCGGTCGACGCGCACGAGGGCCCCGTCTACGCGGCCGACGAGCACGCCCTGTACTTCACGACGGTCCCGCGGGCGGTGGCCGGCGGGGGGCCGCCGACGGTCGCGATCAAGCGCCTCGACCTCGACGACGGCCGCATCTCGGTCCTGCGTCCGGATGCCAGCGTCGCAAACGGCATGGCGCTCGACCTCGATGGCCAGCTCGTCGTCTGCGAGCAGGGCACGGGCGCTCGCCCCGCCGCGCTGACGCGCGTCGACCGCTTCACCGCACGCGTCGCGACGATCGTCGACGCCCACGGCGGCCGGCGGCTCAACTCGCCGAACGACGTCGCCGTCCGCAGCGACGGCACGCTGTGGTTCACGGACCCGAGCTACGGCTTCCTGCAGGGCTTCCGGCCCGAGCCGCAGGGCGGCGACCACGTCTACCGCTACGACCGCCGCAGCGGCCGCCTGTCGGTCGTCGCGGCCAGCTTCGACAAGCCCAACGGCATCGCCTTCTCGCCCGACGAGCGCGTGCTGTACGTCGCCGACAGCGGCGCCAACCACGAGCCCGGCTCCTACGACCCGGCACGCCCCCACCACGTCAAGGCGTTCGACGTCGTCGACGGCCGCCGGCTGGCGAACGAGCGCCTCTTCGCGGTCGTCGCGCCCGGCTTCCCGGACGGCCTGAAGGTCGACTCCGCGGGCCGCGTTTACGCGTCGTCGGCCAGCGGAGTGCAGGTCTTCGACGCCGGCGGCCGACGAATCGGCGAGATCGCGCTTCCGGGCGCCGTGAACTTCACCTTCGGCGGTCGCGATCGCAGCGTCCTCTACATCACCGCCGACGACGCGATCTGGGCCGCCGGGCTCGCCGCAACCGCCCCACCGCCACCGAAGGGAGCCTGATGGCCGCCATCCGAACCCGCAGGATCATCGACGACGCAGGCGCGGGCGCCGTGCTCGACGCCGCCGAGAACCACGCCGTCGCGCGCGGCCGCCGCGTGGTCATGGCGGTGGTCGATCCCTGGGGCGAGCTCGTCGCGTTCCGTCGCACGCCCGGCGCGCAGATCGCCAGCTCGCGGGTCGCGCTCGACAAGGCCCGCACCGCCGCGATCTTCGTGCGCCCGAGCCGGGAGATCGAAGAGCAGGTCGCGGGCGGCCGGATCGGTGCGCTGGCGCTGCACGGCGCCGCTGCGCTGATCGGCGGTATCCCGCTGAAGGTCGACGGAGAGACCGTCGGCGCGATCGGCACGAGCGGCGAGACCCCGGACGAGGACGAGGCGGTCTCGATCGCCGGCGCACAGGCGTCGTACTCGTGCTCGCAGGTCCCGGCGCTCACGCGCGAGGGCGCCAGGCTCGCGGCCGAGGCGATCGCCGCGGAGGCCGCCCGGCGCGGCGTCGCTCCCGTCGTCTGCGCCGTCGACGCCGGCGGTGCGCTGATGTACCTGCACCGCCCCGACGATTCCCAGGTCGCAAGCGTCGCGGTGACCACCGACAAGGCGCGCACGGCGGCGATCTACCGCCGCCCGAGCAGGGACTTCGAGAACCAGGCCGCGCGCGCGCGCCCATCGGCGCTCCACCTCGCGCGCGCGGTCCCACTGCAGGGCGGCGAGCCGATCGTCTGGGACGGCGAGGTCATCGGAGCCGTCGGCGTCAGCGGCGCGACGACGGCCGACGAGGACCGCGAGCTCGCGCTGATCGGCGTGGCGGCGGCACGCGCCGCGGCCGCGGCGGGAAACGGCAACGGCGCCGCCGCCGCGTTCTTCTCGGCCGCGACCGTCGAGGAGCGCTTGCGCGAGGGCGGCCTGCTGCTCGACACGCCGCGCTACAAGATCGACGCCGGCCGGCGCGTCGATCTTGTAGCGCGGCGTGTCGAGCAGCAGGCCGCCCTCGCGCAAGCGCTCCTCGACG
>DATMJM010000247.1:0-9479 GCA_035553935.1 Solirubrobacteraceae bacterium | reverse complement strand
GGGCGGGCTTCGTGCGGATCTTCTTCATCCACCACGTGACGTGGTCGATCAACTCGGTGTGCCACTTCTTCGGCCGGCGCCGCTTCGACGTCGAGGACAAGTCGACGAACGTCGCCTGGCTGGCGATCCCGACCTTCGGCGAGTCCTGGCACCACAACCACCACGCCTTCCCCCGCTCGGCGCGCCAGGGCCTGGGCCGGTTCGAGATCGACCTGTCGGCGATGTTCATCTGGGCGCTGGAGAAGGTCGGGATCGCGAAGAACGTCGTCCGGATCTCTCCGGAGCGCCAACAGGAGAAGCTGGCCGGCAGGGCCGAGTCGGCGAAGGCCGCGGCCTGACCGCAGCCGGCGTGACGTAGCGTTGGGCGCATGGACGCATCCGACGCCGACGGGGAGCAGCTCGAGCTCACGCTCGGGCCGCTGTACCTCGTCATAGCCGAGGACCGCGTCAACGGGCCGCTGACGGGCCGGCCGGCGCGCGCGTACCGCTCGCCGCCGCAGTCGCTGGAGGATGCGCGCTGCCTGGCAGCGCTGCTGCTCGACCGCGGGGGCGACCTCGAGGGCGACGGGCCGTGGCGGCGCCCGCTCGCCGGCGGCCAGCGCCACGTGTCGATCGTGCTCGCGCCCAGCTCGCGGCTGGGCTAGGTTCCCGCGCGATGCAAATGCGCGCTGCTGTCCTGGAGCGGTTCGGGCAGCCGCTCGTCGTGCAGGAGCTCGACCTCCCCGTAGCCCGTCAACCCGCCGCCCGCACCTCCACCCGGCCTTCGTGCACCCGCGCCTCGAACACCGGCTGCGGATACGGCGAGGGACCGCGCATGACCGAGCCGTCCTCGAGGCGAAAGCGCGTCCCGTGCCACGGGCAGACGATGCAGTCGCCCTCCAGCTCGGCCTCGTGCAGCGGTCCGCCGCGGTGCGCGCAGCGAGCGGCGAGCGCGTGCAGCGTGCCGTTGCGCCGGACGATCACGAGCGGCCGGTCGCCGGCGATCGCGTGCACCGGGCGATCGTCCTGGAGCATGCTGGCGTCGAGCACCGGCGTCCACTCGATCGGGTCTTCGTCGAAGAGCGTCTCGTTGACGCCGACGCCGCGGGCGAACACGAGGTCGCCGCCGATCCAGCCGCCCGTCACCATCGCGCCCGCACCGGCGAGGCCGAAGAGGACGCCGGTCGCGTGCGCCCCCCGTCGGCGCGCGGCGAACGACGCGCCGTAGAGCGCGATCGCGGTGCCGTTGGCGATCGCGTGCGCGATGCCGACCCGACGCACCTCGTCGTTGCCGGGCTCGCTGTCGGCCCAGTCCGACCAGCCGGCCCACGCCGTGGGCGCCGCGGCGGCGAGCCCGACGCCGACGAGCTTCTGCGCCGCCGGGCGGCTCGCGCGGCCGCCGAAGAGGTCCAGCAGCAGGGCGCTGGTCCACGTGCCGATCGGGACGTCGGTCAGCAGCGGGTGCAGGGCGTGGCCCATCCAGGTTCCGCTGATGACGTCCTTCACGCCGCCGCCGGCGGGCAGGACGTCGCGGATCCGCTTGGCGATTGCCTTGCCGGGGGCGTCGAACGCCTCGATCGCGGCGATGCGCTCGCCGAGGGCGGAGGGGAGCGGGCGGGTCATGACCGCCTGAATGCCCTGCGCGGCGGCCCGTGCAAACGCCGATCGGCGCTACAGGCGCGGCCCCAGATGCCGGTTGGTCCACCACGGGACGCCTCGGCTCGAGGATCGAGCAGCGAACGAGCCTTGCCGCAGACGTGCGGGAGGAGCGCCGGCGCCGGCTGCGCGGGGTGCTCTGGGCGAACGTCTTCGCGCTCGCGGCGGTCGGTGCGTCGCGCGGCCAGCCGCTCGGCATGGTGACGCCGTCGATCCTCGCGACGGCGTCTGGATCGCGCCGCCGCCCATGCCGCCGGCGCGCGCCAGCCGCGACGACAGCTGACCGCGGACGCCGCGGTTAGGGTGAGTCGATGAGCGCGCCCGCAGCGATCCGCCCGGCGACCGCCGCCGACAGCGGCGCGTGCTTCGCGATCTTCCGCCATTCGCTCGCGGACCTGCTGGGCCGCCTCGGCTACCGGCCGCCGGGCGGCCCGCCGCCCGATCTCGACGCGCTGTGGCCCGACTACGAGAGCCTCTTCGGCCACCTCGCCGCCACGTGCGCGCAGTGGTGGATCGCCGAGCATCCCGCCGACGGCAGGCCGCTCGGCTACGCGCGCTCGGTGCAGCGCGCCGGCACCGTCGAGCTGACGGAGTTCTTCGTGGATCCCGCCACGCGCGTCGGCGGGATCGGGCGCGCGCTGCTCGAGCGCGCGTTCCCGCGCGGGCTCGGCGAGCGGCGCGCGATCATCGCGACGCTCGACGCGCCCGCCATCGCGCTGTACCTGCGCTTCGACGTCGCGCACCAGACGACGGGCGTCGGCGTGACGGCGGTGCCGCGTGCCTGCCCGCTGCCGGCCGGCTACGAGGCGGCGCCCGCGGCGCTCGAGGAGGTGCTTGCGATCGAGCGCGAGCTGCTCGGACACGCGCGCGAGCCGGAGGTCGCCTTCATGCTCGCCGACCGGCCGGCGGCGGTCCTGCGCCGCGGCGGGCGCCCCGTCGCCTACGCGTGCGAGCCCAACGCCGGCGGCTTCGCGGGCCCGGTCGCCGCTCTGGAGCCCGAGCACATGCCGGCGGCGCTGGCATACCTCGAGAACGCCGCGCACGGCGCCGGGCTGGCGCGCATCGACCTCACGGTGCCGCTCAGCGCGCAGAGCGCGGTGACCTGGCTGCTCGGCGAGCGGGGCTTTCGCGTCGATCCCTTCTACTGCCTGTTTCTCGCCGACCGGCCGTGGGCGAAGCTCGACCGGTACCTCCCGTTCAACCCGTGCCTGTTCCTGTAGACGGCCGATGCGCCATGATCCGCGCCCAATGGCGCCGGTCGAGATCCGTGGCCTCTCCAAGCGGTTTGGCAGCGTCCTCGCCGTCGACGACCTGACGTTCGACATCGCCGCCGGGCGCGTCACCGGCTTCCTCGGCCCCAACGGGGCCGGCAAGAGCACGACGCTGCGCGCCCTGCTCGGACTCGTCCGGCCGACCGCGGGCACCGCCACCTTCGAGGGCAGCCGCTACGACCAGCTCGAGCGGCCGGCGACGAAGGTCGGCGCGGTGCTCGAGGACGCCTCGTTTCATCCCGGCCGCACCGGTCGCAACCACCTGCGCGTGCTCGCCGTCACCGGGCGCCACCCGCCCGAGCGGATCGACGCGGTCCTCGAAGCCGTCGGCCTCACCCCGGCCGCGGACCGGCGCGTCAAGGGCTACTCGATGGGCATGCGCCAGCGCCTGGCGATCGCCTCCGCGCTGCTCGGCGACCCCGAGGTGCTGATCCTCGACGAGCCGACGAACGGCCTCGATCCGCCCGGCATCGCCTGGATGCGCGGCATGGTGCGCGAGCAGGCGACGCGCGGCCGCGCCGTGCTGGTCTCCAGCCACCTGCTCGCCGAGGTCGCGCAGTCCGTCGACGACGTCGTGGTCATCGCCAAGGGGAAGATGCGCGGCCACGGGACGCTCGAGCAGGTGCTCGGCGGCGACGAGGGCCCCTCGACGGAGGTGCGATCACAGGACGACGACCGCCTCGCGCGCGTGCTGCAGGCGGCGGGCCACGCCGTCACGCGGCTGCCTGCGGGAGGGCTGCTCGTCCTCGGCGTGTCGCCGCGGGAGGTCGGCGAGATCGCCCACGACGGCGGCGTCTACCTCGTCAAGCTCAGCCAGCGGTCGCGCTCGCTCGAGCAGGCGTTCTTCGCGCTGACCGGCGGCGAGCAGGCCGAATGAGCGCCCTGCTGCAGGCCGAGCTGCTCAAGCTGCGCACGACGCGGACGTTCGCCGCGCTCGTCGCGGCGGCGCTCGTGCTCTCGCTGCTCGTCGTCGTGCTGGTGGCGAACCTCGGCGGGGACTTCACCGCCGACGAGGTGCGCGACCTCTTCACCGCCGACTTCACCGGCCTGTTCATCATCCTGCTCGGCGTGATCGGCATGGCCGGCGAGTGGCGTCACCGGACGATCACGAGCACGGTGCTCGCGGCTCCCGACCGGATCCGGCTGCTGGGCGCGAAGATGCTCGCCTACGCCGCCGCGGGCGCGCTGCTGTCGCTGATCGTGACGCTCTCGATCATGCTCGTCGGCAGCATCATCCTGTCCGCGCGCGACGAGGAGACCGCGGCGGTGGCGGACCTCGTCGACGTGCTGTGGCGCAACCTGCTCGTCGCGGCGCTCGTCGGCGCGCTCGGCGTCGGCATCGGCGCAGTCGTCCGCAACCAGGTCGCGGCGATCGTCGGCGTGCTGTTCGTGGCGTTCGTGCTCGAGCCGACGCTGCTCGGCCTCCTCCCCGACTACGGCAGGTTCGGGCCGACGCAGGGGGCGCCCGGCGGGATCATCGGCGCCGCCGGCTTCGAGGAGGAGGACGCCGACGAGCTGCTCGCTCCGGGCGTGGCGACGCTCGTCATGCTGGGCTGGATCGGCGCTCTCTTCGCGGCGGGTGCCGCGCGCCTGCGCGGCAGCGACCTCGTCTGAGGCGCAGGCGCTTCAGAGGCTCTCGATGCCGAGCGGTCGCCCGGCGGCCTCGGGCGCCACCCGCGGCGGCGACGCGCCCGCTCGCGCGACGGTGCGCGCGGCGACCGTCGCGGCGAACCGCGCGGCCTCGACGACGAGCTCGCCGCGCGCGAGGTCGTCGCGCGCGAGCTCGCGCGACACCCACCACGCCAGGAACGCTCCGCCGAACGCGTCGCCCGCTCCGATCGTATCCACGACCTCCGCCGCGACCGGGGCGACCGGCGTGTCGCCCGCGGCGCCGACGACGGTCATGCCCTGCGCGCCGCGGGTCAGCAACACGGTGGCGGGACCGTGGTCGAGCAGCGCGCGCGCCGCGGCCGCCGGCGAGCGGCCCGGATCGAGCCATTCGAGGTCCTCCTCGCTGGCCTTCACGACGTCGCTGCGGGAGAGCACCCGCTCCAGGCGCGCGCGGAACGCCTCGGGGTCGTCGATCGCCTGCGGGCGCACGTTGGGGTCGACGACGACGATCGCCGCGCCCGCGAGGCGCTCGACGACGGCCTCGAGCGCCGTCGCCAGCGGCTCGAGCACGAGGCCGAGCGTGCCGACGTGCAGCGCGGCCGCGCGCGGCGGAAGCGCAGCGAGCGCCTCGTCGCGGGTCAGCCCGGCCGCCGCCGTGCCGCGCGCGTAGAAGCTCCAGGTCGCGGCGCCCCTCGCGTCGAGGCTCGCGAGCGCGAGCGTCGTCGGCTCGTCGGTGCGTACGACGGCATCGAGTGCGACGCCGTCATCGACGAGCATCCGCGCGTGCGTCGCGCCGAGCGCGTCCGTCGAGAGCCGGCCGAGGAAGGCGACCGGCCGGCGCAGCCGGCCGATCGTGCGCGCGGTGTTGAACGGACCGCCGCCTGGATGCCCGGTCAGCGCGCCGCCCGCGTCGGCGAGGACGAGGTCGTAGAGCGCTTCGCCGCCGACGAGGACCGGCAGGGTCACCCGCGCATCGTCGCAGCCCTCAGCGCTTGACCGTCCTGCGCTTGGTCGTCCTGCGCTTCGCCTCGGGCTTTTCGACCTTGACGCTCTGCGTCATCGAGGCGAGCGTCGAGAGGGCGGTGGTCGCCGTCACCCGTAGCGTGCCGCCCTTCGCGCGCAAGCGGCGGGCCGTGCTCTTGGAGAGCGTGACGGTGACGTTGGTCGACCTGCCGCCCGGCAGCGCGAGCATCATGTTGCGCATCGCCTTCTGCCCGGCGATCTTGGCGCCGAGCCGCACGAGGCAGCCGATGGGCGCCGTTCTCGGGCAGCTCAGCGTGAACTTCATGCTCGTGCGCGGCTTCGACAGGCTGATCTTGCCGATCGTCGCGCGGTACGGGCCGGGCTTCGCGACCGCTGCGGGCGCGGTCACGGCGGGTCGCGCGATGGCGGTGCCGGGCTGCGTCGTGGGCGTCGTGGTCGTGCCGCCGGGAGCAGGCTCAGGCGCCGGCGCGGGCGGCGGAGGCGGCGCAGACACCAGGATGGCGGTGATCGTCGTGACGATCTCCTGCAACGGCGTCGCGAGCGGCGCCGGCGCGATCGCGAGCAGGCCCTCGGCGCTGCTCTTCAACGATCCCAGCAGCATCGTGTCGACCCCCGCCAGCGACAGCAGCGGGTTCACGAGGCCCAGCAGCGACGCGAGGCCCGCCTGATCGCCGGAGGCCGGGATGCCGCCGCCGAGGAGCGCCGTCACCTGGCCGACGAGCCCGTCGACCTGGGCCGGGCCCGGCGTTGCGCCGAGCGCGGCCGCGGCGCCGAGCAGGCCGTCGACGAGGCTCGCGCCGGCGCCCGCGCCGAGCAGGCCGGTGATCTGCCCGGGCGTGAGGCCGCCGACGATAGTCGTCAGCGTGCCCGGGCCGAGCGTGGCGAGCGCGCCGCCGAGCTGGGCGCTCGTGAGCGCGCCGAGCGCCGTGCTCAGGTTCGTGCCGGTCAACGAAGCGAGCAGGCCGCCGACCTGCGTCGGCGTCATCGTCGACAGCGCGTCGTCGAGCTGGCCGTTGAGGTCGGCCGCCGCGAGCAGCTTCGTCAGCTCCGCCGGCGCCGCGCCCTGCAGGGCATCGGCGAGATCGACCGGGCTGAGGGGGGCGATCAGGGTCTGGACGCTCGCGATCGTCCCGGCCGCCACCTGGAGCCGGAACAACTCGAGGTCGAGGCCCAGCAGCCGCTGCCCGGTCTCCCGCGATGTGTCTGCCGCAGCCGCGGTCGCGACCGCCGTGAGGGCGCCGCCGCCGAGCGTGGCGACTGCCGCGAGGAGCGCGAGCCCGCGGCGAGAGCGATGGAGCGTCAAGAGACCGAGTCCTTTCGGAGGTGCCGTCGCGCGGGCTCGTCCGGAACCCGCGCTGACGGTCGGTATCGACGCGCGCCCACGGCAGCTTGAGCGGCCGCCCGCGGCGACCGGACGCGTGTCCGTGCGGCTGGCGCGGCGCAACCGCCGTCATCATCGCGTCGCATGCGTCACGACCCATCGAGCCGTCGCTCGAGACGGCGCGGCTCATCGTCGGCTTCACAGCACCGTGACGGAGCGCGTCGCGAGCGGGCATCATGCCGCGAATGACGAACGTTCGGATCGTCGTCGCGGCCGCGGTCGGCACGGCCGCGGTCGCGGCTCTCGCCATCGTGCTGGCCGGCGGCTCGGACGGCGGCGAGGGCCCGCAGGCGCCGGTCCGCACGCAGCGTGCGACGCTCGTGCTCGAGCGGGCCGAGCATCCGGCCGGCCACGAGGAGCTCATCGTGTCGCTGCGCGACGAGCGGCTCAACACGCCCGCGACGGCCGGCGGCGCGAGCTCGGTGCTGCTGACGTGCGTCGACGACCGCGGTCGGGTCACGATCCGCGGGCGGCAGCCGTGGCCGCTGCAGATCGAGCCCGGCTACCCGCCGCACGCCCACCAGCCGGCAGAGCGCGAGATCCTCGACAGCCTGCGCCGCTGCCGCCTGCTGGCCAGGGGGATCGAGTTCGAGGGCCGCGTCAGCGGCCGGCTGCCCGTCCTGCAGCCTGCCGCATAGGCAGTTGCCGTCCTCGCCGGCGGCCATGATGCCCTGTGGTCGGTCAGGACCTGCAGGCTGCCGGGTACGCGAACCTCGGGCACAGTCCCGCGGTGCCGCCGCGCGCGCGACCGTTACGCGCCGGTCGCGCCGCCCGCCGCGGTGGCGCTCAGCGGCTGGCCTCCAGCTTGCGCACCCGCTTGTCGAGCTCCATCACGAAGCGCTCGAGGTTGCTCGCGACGTCGGACGGCGTCGGCACGCCGCTGCCGCAGTCGCAGCCCGCGCCCGAGCCGCTGCCGCAGTCGCAGCCGCCGTAGGCGGTCTCGGTGCCTTCGGAGACTGCTGTGGTTCCGCACTGGCATGGCATCTACATCACCTCATGTCTTTGTCGGTCGATCGGTCTACGGTTCGGGAACGTCGTCGAGGCACCCGCAGAAGGCGCCGTGCGCGCAGCAACTGCCATCGGCCAAGCTCTTGCCGGCCCGGTACTCGACGAGCCGGTCGCGGAAGGCGGAGAGCTCGGCGATCCGGTCGTCGATCTCGCGCACCTTCTGCTCGAGCAACCGCTCGAGCTCGGGCACCGTCTCGCCGCAGCCGCCCTCGGCGGCGGCCATCAGGCCGCGGATCTCGTCGAGCGAGAAGCCGAGCCGCTTCGCGCGCCGGATGAAAAGCAGGCGCGCCTCCTCCTCGGCGCTGTAGAGCCGGTAGCCGGCCTCGCTGCGCTCGTCGGCGCGGACGAGGCCGATGCGGTCGTAGTAGCGGATCGTGCGGCTCGGCATGCCGACCCGCTCGGCGACCTGCTTGACGGTGATCCCCATGGATAGAGCATAGACCTGACACCATGGTGTCAGGTCAAGGGCAAAAGCCAGCCCGCGGCGCGGAGCGCAAGAGCGCCCCCGCGCCGCGGCCAGCATCCCCCAGGGGCGCCACATGGCCACATGAACGCCCGAGCCGGCGAACCGACAAGCATGCGTATATGTCGCAGACATATACGGCGCTGTCAAGCGGCGCCGCACGCACCGTGGGGCGGGGGCGCGTCAGTAGTCCTCGAGCCGGCGGCGCTCCTTCTGGAACTGCTCCTCGGTCATCCGGCCGGCGGCGCGCAGTTCCGTCAGCCGCTCGATCGCCGCCGTCCGGACGTCATCGCGCGACGGCGCGCCCAGCGCCTGGGACATAGCGGCGATCGCCGCGTCGCGCTGCTCGGCGGTCAACTCGCCGATGTCCGCCGGCAGGCGGCGCTGCTGCCCGTGCTCGTCCTGGAAGACGACGCGCCCACCCGTAGGGCCCTCACCGAGCGACGGCGCGTCCGGCGTCAGTTCGGCGGCCATGGCGTCGTCGTCGACGCGCCACGTGAGCTTGCGTCCCAGGCGTTTCCAGTCCATGCGCGCACCTCCGTCAGTACCCCCGCCACGGACGTTAACATGCGCGGGAGAGTGTCTTTGACACATACCGTATGGTCTGTCCTCCAGGGGTCCTGGCGCGAGCGGGCATCGGGCCGCCCGCAGCTCGCCGGGGCGGATTTCAAGATCGGGGGGCATCCGTGATGTTTGTGCGACCGACGGCGTTTCGGCGAGCGGCGACCTCCGAGGAGCGCGCGCCCGCGCCCGCGGCCGACGCCCGCGCGCAGGACCCTGCGGACGGTCTGACGCGCGCCGAGGCCCGCGCGCTGTCGCGCTGTGCACCGCTTACGCCGGCGGAGTTCAAGGAGCGCCGGCAGGCGGCCGATCAGGGCCTCGTTTCGCTACGCGGCGTCCTGGCGGGCGACATCAGCGCCAGAAGGCGGTAGAACAGCAGTACAGATGGCCGTCAACTCGCCGATCCCGAAAGATCCGCCGCCGCCGCGCGTCATCGAGGACGAGGACGACTACCAGTACTACTGGAGCACCGGCGGCGTCGACATCCCGGTCCCGCGCTGGCTCGCGGAGATCCTCGACGTCCCGCTCATGGTGCGTATCGAGATCTTCCTCGTCGGCGTGTGCG
>DATMJM010000246.1:0-5384 GCA_035553935.1 Solirubrobacteraceae bacterium | reverse complement strand
CCTGCCGCTCCTGCACATGTGGCACAGCAGCAGCGATGCCGCCACTACCCCCTTCCATGCCAGGCAGCGGCGAGCGGCCGGCGGACCGACGCGCCGGTCGCGCTCGGATCGACGCGAAAGCGGACGCGACCCGGCGCGTCGGTCCGCCGGCCGCTCGCCGCTGCCTGGCATGGAAGGGGGTAGTGGCGGCATCGCTGCTGCTGTGCCACATGTGCAGGAGCGGCAGGAGCGTCGGTCGCGCACCGGCGGAGGCCTGGTCTTCGTCCGGTGGAGGAGGGAGCTGCCCGTGTCGGAGACGCTCGCTCTTCGCGCGCATTGCGATAGATGGCGCTCGGGCTTGCAGCTCGTCGCGCCCGAGGGCCGCATGGGCGCGGTGCGCTGGTAGGCGTCCGCTGAGCTATCCGGAGAGGTTCGCCGGCACGCTCACCATGCGGTCGACCACGGCGCCCTCGAGTCCGAGGCGTTGGCTGCGCGTCGTGGATCGCGTGATGCGCAGGAGGGGGATCTCCGCCGGCGTCATGTCGCCGTAGCGGTCGAAGCGGAAGCTTCCGAGGATCCCGTCCGTCACGTTTGTGGCCTTGAGCTGCTTGAGCACCGAGGCGCGGGTGCCGTCGGAGCGTCCGATCGCGTCGAGCACGATCTCGGCGGCCTGCGCCGCCTCGAGGACCAGCGGCCCGATTGGCTCGTTTGGCGGAATCCCGAGCTCGCGCGCCACCTCGCGGGCGGCCGGGGTGAGCTTGCGGGCGCGTCCCGGGACGTCGGTGGTGGTGAGGTAGACGCCCTCGGCGGCGCGGCCCGCTGATCGGAGGATCTCGTGCGGGAAGACGAAGAGGAAGCCGGTGAGGATCGGCACGCTTCGGCGTAGGCGGGACCGCAGGGCTTTCAGCAGGCGGTCGCCGCCGTTGTAGAAGTCGCCGGCGATCACGACGCCGTCAGCGCCCGAGCGGTCGATCCGCGCGGCGAGCGCGTCGAAGCTTCGCGCCGCCCCCTTGTAGCTCTTCCTCCCGGCCACCGGCAGTCGCAGCCGCCGGGCGGCGCGCAGGAACGGGTCGATGACATAGGTGCGGGACCAGGCATTGGGGTCCGCGTCGTCCTGCAGCACGTATACCCGGCCGAGGCCGAGGCGGTCGGCGGTCATCGCGAGCGCGACGCCCTGCAGCGTCTCGCGGCCGACCACGCGGAAGTAGTTGCGCGTTCCGGTCGGGTAGTAGACCTCGGGCTCGCCGCGGTAGCCGTCAGGCGGAGGAGTCGCCTCACGGGTGAAGCCGGGGTGGGTGTTCGCGGGGCTGACGATCGGCACCGGCCCGCCAGGCGCGCGGTTGAGGCTGGCGAGCTGGTACTGGGCGCACTGGGAGTTGTAGGGTCCGATCACGGCGACCAGGCCCTTCGCTCGCCCGTACGCGTTCGCGTTGGCGGCGCACCTGCGCGGTTCCCACGCGCCGCTCTGCGCGGTGGAGGCGTCACAGGACTGCAAGCCAACCCGGAACCGGCCGGCCCGGTACGAGTGCCCGCGGAAGACCTGCCGGATCGCCTCGAGCAGGCGACGTGGGTAGGCGCTGTTGGGACCTTGGAGTGGGAGATCGGAGGCCACGATCACGTCCGGCGTGCTTCCTCCCGCTTCGATCGCGGTGCAGGCCGAGGCCGGCAGCGTCCCGTCCCGCGCCGCGCCGGCGATCGTGACCCACGCGGCCCCCTCCCCGACCGCGAGCGCCTGCACCGGCCCGATCGGTCTGCGCGACGTCACCCGGTTCGTGCGCGGGTCGATCCGGGAGACGGTGCCGTCGGTGTAGTTGGCCACCCACACGGCCCCCGCGCCGAAGGCGATGAAGCCCGATCCCGCGCCGACGTCGATCGACCGCGCGATCGGATCCCGGCCGGGCTCGAACCGCCAGACCAGGCCTTCGGCCTCGGCGGTCGCCCAGACCGAGCCGGCGCCGACGGCGATGCCCTCCAGCTCGTTCGACAACGACTGGATCGTCTGGCCCGGCCGGTTCGTGCGCGTGTCGACCTGCGTGACGGACTTTCCGTCCAGGAACCACACGCCCTCTTTCCCGGCCGCGATCCCGCCCGTATCGACCTCGACCTCGCCGGTGACGCGCCCGCTGCGGGGGTCGATGCGCGAGATCAAGCCCTTCGGGTTGATGGCCCAGACCGCTCCCTCGCCGATCGCGATACTCGGGTAGCCGACGCTCGGCCACCCGCTGCCCTTGCCCGGCAGCCGGACCTTGCGCCTGATCTTCCCCGTGGCCGGGTTGATCTGCGAGATGCTCCCGGTCGTGTTGACGTCGGTGCGGCCGCCGACCGTCCCGACCCAGATCGATCCCGCGCCCGCCGCGATGTCGCTCGGGATGCCCTGCATCTCGATGGTCGACGCCACCTTGCGGGTGCGCGGGTCGATGCGCGAGACCGTCCTGGTCTCGGAGCTCAGGACCCACACCCCGCCCTCGCCGACGGCGATGTTGCTCGGCGCCGTCGCGGCATCGACGAAGGCAGCCACCCGTCCCTCCGCGTCGATCGTCGCCACGCCGTTTTCGACCGGCAGCGCCTCCTGCGGTTCGCCGCCGGAGGTGAGCGTGAGCACGCCGGCCGCGACCGCCGCGGCGAGGACAGCCGCCCCCGCGACGATGATCGCCCGCCGGCGCGGTGCGAGCCGGCGCACCGCGCCGGTCACGAGCGCCTCGGGCGCGAGGGTCGCTCGAGCGGCCTCGATCAGCTCCGAGCAGGTGGCATACCGGTGGTCGCGCTCCTTCGCCAGCGCTTTCGCGAGCACGGGATCGAGGCGCGGGAACTGCGGGAGCGGCGGCACCGGTTCCCGGAGGTGTGCCCAGATCGCCTCCATCTGGGTGTCGCGGCGAAACGGCGGCGTCCCCGCCAGACATTCGTATAGCACGCATCCGAGCGCGTATACGTCGGTGCGTCCGTCGACCGGCTCGGTCCGGATCTGCTCGGGCGCCAGGTAGTCCAGCGTGCCGACGATCTGACCGGTCTGGGTCGAGTCGCTGCCGACCTGCTTGGTAATCCCGAAGTCCGTCAGGTAGGCGTGGCCTTCCTCGTCGAGCAGCATGTTGGCCGGCTTGACGTCTCGGTGCACCAGTCCGCGTCGGTGCGCCGCGTCGAGCGCGTCGGCGATCTGCGCGAGGATCCGCAGTGCCCGCTCGGCGTCCGGCACGCCGCCGCGCCCCAGCAGGGTCTTGAGGTTGCTGCCCGGGACGAAGCGCATTGCCAGGAACAGCCGACCGTCGTGCTCTCCCGCCTCGTAGATCGGGACCACGTTGGGGTGGTCGAGCGCCGCCGCCAGGCGCGGCTCCTTGAGGAAGCGGCTGCGGAAGCGCTCGTCGTGGGCGAGCTCGGGCGCGACGAGCTTGAGCGCGACCGGCCGCTCGAGCCGCAGGTCGGTCGCGCGGTAGACGACGCCCATGCCGCCGCGGTCGACCACGGCCTCGATCCGGTAGCCGGCGAAGGTCTCGCCCGGGGCGATCGTCGCGCTCACGCGCCGCCCCCGGTCAGCGACCAGCCAAAGTGCGTGCGCGTGCCGTCGGGCGCGAGGCCGCTGGGGCGCGGTCCACGGCGGACCAGCACGGTCGGCGCGGGCGGCGCGCCGGCCAGCTCGCTGCGGACGCGGCCGAGCCCCTCTTCGCGCCAGCGGTCCGACAGCCCGACCACGAGCAGCCCGGCGCCGCGCGCGAGCGCCATGACCCCGCTACGGCCCGGGCTGGCCAGCATGGGCTCGGCCCGCACACCGGCGCTGCGCTGGATCATCAGCGACGCGTCGGCGAGCAGGCGGCTCGCGTCGCGGCCGGCCTCGTGGTGGTCGGATGCGGCGCCCATCAGGCGCAGCGGCGCGCCGGTCGCCCGCGCGACCCACGCAGCGAGCTCGAGCGCGGCCCAGTCGTGCGTCGCCGCGCCGAATGGCACCACCACCGGGCCGTCGCCGGGCGGGCCGCCCGCGCGCAACATCAGCGCCACGTCACAGGGCGCGCGATCCAGGACAACGGCCGCCTCACCCGCGAGCGGCGCGGGCCCCGCGTCCAGCAGCACCAGGTCGACATCCTCGTTGGACGCGAGCCGGATGATGTCAGCGCCGGGCGCCGGCGACGAGAAGGCAGCGGTGCGCACCGGCAGCCCGCGATCGCGGAGCGCGTCCCCATGGACGGCGAGCGCCGCCGAAGCGGCGCCGAGCTCGGCCGCCGACACGACCGTTGCGAGGATCACTTCGCGCGGGCTCTCGGCGGCGGCGAGCGACGCGGCCAGGAACAGCAGCATCTCGGCCCCGTCTAGCGCGGCGGGCACGACGAGCACCGACCGCTCGGCTTCGACGGCACGCCGTCGTACCGGCCTGGCATCCGGCTGGACGTCGAGGGCCGGGTCCTGCTCGAGGATCGCGCGCTCCAGCCGCTTGAGCGCCTCGCTCGGCTCGAGCCCCAGCTCGTCGAGCAGCTCGCGGCGCGCATGCCGGTAGGCCTCCAGCGCCTCAGCCTGGCGGGCGGAGCGGTACAGGGCCAGCATCAGCTGCGCCCGCAGGCGCTCGCGCAAAGGATGTTCGGCAACGCGCGCGCGCAGCTCGCCCACCAGATCGGCGTGGCGGCCGTCGGCGAGGTCGGCATCGATGCGCTCCTCCAGCGCAGCAAGCTGCAGCTCCCCCAGCCGGGCGATCTCCGCCTGCGCGTACGGCTCGAAGGCGAGGTCTGCGAGCGGCGGGCCCCGCCACAGCGCCAGCGCCTCCCGCAGCTTCTCGGCAGCGGCCCCGGGCGGCAGACCTCGAGCCTCGCGCCGGAGGCGCTCGAACACCTCGAGGTCGAGCTCGCCGGGACCCACCCGGAGCACGTATCCCGGCGTGCGGGTTACGAGCCGGCCGTCGCGTATCTCCTTGCGCAACCGCGAGACGTAGACCTGCACGCTCTTGGCGACGGTCGCGGGCGGCGATTCGCCCCATAACTCCGCGATGAGCCGGTCGGTCGAGACGACTTGGTTGGCGTTGAGCAGCAGCAGCGCGAGCAGCGACCGCTGCTTCGTGGCCCCGAGGTCGAGTGGGCGATCCTGCTCAGAGACCTCCAGCGGGCCGAGAAGTCGAAACTGCATCGCTGATCTACCCCCGTCTACCGGCTGCCACCCCCGGCGTCAACCCCGCTGGCGCACCCTCTCCTCACCGCGACCGCACAGGGCGGCCGCAAGGAAGAAGGAGTCACCATGACCCGCCGTCTCACCCGCTCCACCGCCGTCGGCCTGGCGCTCGCCGCCCTCGCCGCCCCCACGGCACTCGCCGACCCCCACGCCGCCGACATGCACGCCAGGGCCGAGGCAGCCCAGAAGCAGGACCTTCGATCCCCCGACGCCCGCGACGCGGCCGACGGACGCGGGACCTACACCGCCCCGGACGTGATGAT
>DATMJM010000245.1:0-4182 GCA_035553935.1 Solirubrobacteraceae bacterium | reverse complement strand
CGAGGTCGGCGGCGGTGCCGTAGCGGAACGAGTAGGTCGACGGCAGCCCCTGCGCGTGGCCGACGGCACGCCGACGTTCGTCTCGGCGCCCACCGCGATCACCGATCCCGCCACGAACATCACGCCGACGACCGCGACGCTCAACGGCAGGACGAACGCGCAGGGGCTGCCGTCGACCTACTCGTTCCGCTACGGCACCGCCGCCGACCTCGCAGGCGCCACGGTCATCGGGCCGTTCACCGCCGGCATGAGGACCGACCTGCAGGAACGCGCGCGCAACATCAGCGGCCTGACGGCCTGCACGACGTACTTCTTCCGCATCGAGGCGACCAACCAGGTCGGCACGAACGTCGGCGCCATCCGGTCGTTCCGGACGAACTGCGCGCCGACGGTGGAGACGCTCCCCGTGACCGCGATCAGCCCGCACGCGGCGACGTTCAACAGCCGCATCAACCCGGAGGGGCTGGCGACGACGTACCAGTACCAGTACCGCGTCAAGGGCACGGTGCCCTTCACGACGGTGCCCGCGACGGCGCTCGAGCTCCCGGCCGGCACCACGGACGTGCAGCCCAACAGCGTGCCGGTGGGCGGGCTGACGAAGGAGACGACCTACGAGGTGCGGGTCGTCGCGACCAACGCGCTCGGCACGGCCGAGGGCAACATCGTGGAGTTCACGACGTCCGGCACCGGTGAGACCGGGCCGCAGGGTCCGACCGGCCCGGCCGGCCCGACCGGCGCCGCAGGACCGCAGGGCGCGGCAGGACCTGCCGGCGCTGCGGGCCTCCCGGGCGCACCCGGTCCGGCAGGACCGCCCGGCCCCGCCGGCACCGTGGGCGCAGGCGGTCCGGTCATCGACCTGGACTCCTCGTCGCGCCTGGCGATGATCCGGATCGACGCGACGATCCTGCGGGTCCCGCGCACCGGCCGCAACAGGGGCCGCGTGCGCGTGCGGATCTACTGCCGCCGCGTCGCCGTCCGGACGTGCTCGGGCAACATGAAGGTCCGCACGCTCAACAGGATCCGCCCGCACAGCTTCGGCTTCCCGGCGCGGCCGCGCCGCCGCGTGACGTGGGAGACCGCGCCCGTCCAGCTCGACGTCGGCAAGGTCGGCTTCGCGATCCTGCATTTCAGCAACCAGCGGCTGTCGGTCCTGCGGCGCGAGCGGCGCGTGCGGTCGCAGGTGATCGTGTCGGTCATCGACGCCGAGAACAACCGCCAGAACGTGCGCAAGTCGGTGACGGTGATGCTCGGCCGCTGAGGCCGCGCCGACACTGCACGTACCGCTGCGGGCGCTCGCTACAGGAGCGCCCGCAGCCGTTGCAGGGCCTCGTCGACCTCGGCCTCGCCGATCGTCAGCGGCGGCAGCATGCGCAGCGTGGCGGGACCCGTCGCGTTGAGGACGAGGCGCTGCTCGAGCAGCGCGCGACGCACGAGCTCGGGCGCGCCGCCCGCGGCCAGGTCGCAGGCGACCATGAGCCCGCGACCGCGCACCTCGACGACGCCGGGCAGCGCCGCGAGGCCCTCCGTCAGGCGCGCGCCGAGCGCCCGCACGGTTGCCAGCAGCTCGGCGTCCGAGACGACGTCGAGCACCGCCAGCGCCGCGGCGCAGGCGACCGGGCCGCCGGCGAACGTCGAGCCGTGGTCGCCGGGCGCGAAGCCGTCGGCGTAGCGCGGCGAGCAGATGACCGCGCCGATCGGCAGGCCATTGGCAAGCGCCTTCGCCGATGTGACCATGTCGGGCACGACGCCGGCGTCCTCGTAGGCCCACAGCGTGCCGGTGCGCCCGAGACCGCACTGGACCTCGTCGAAGATGAGCGCCGCGCCGTGCTCGTCGCAGGCCGCGCGCGCGGTCTGCAACAGCTCGTCGTCGAGCACCCAGACGCCGCTCTCGCCCTGCACGGGCTCGAGCACGACCGCCGCCGTGCACCCGTCGACGGCGCCCGCGACCGCGTCGGCCGTCGGCGCGACGGCGTGGAAGCCGGGCACCAGCGGCGCGAACGGCGCCTGCTTGGATTCCTGCGGCGTCGCCGACAGCGAACCGTACGTGCGGCCGTGAAAGCCGCGCTGCAGCGAGATCACCGTGCCGCCCTGGCGCGCCTTGCGCGCGATCTTGAGCGCCGCCTCCACGGCCTCGGTGCCGGAGTTGGCGAAGTGCACCTTGCCGCCCAGCGAGCACTCCGACAGGCGCCTGGCGAGCAGCATCGCGGGTTCGGTGTAGAAGAGGTTGCCGACGTGCAGCAGCCGCTCGGCCTGGCGGCGGATCGCCTCCACGACCGCCGGGTGCGAATGGCCGAGCGACGTGACGGCGAGGCCGGTCTGGAAGTCGAGGTACTCGACGCCGTCGGCGTCCCACAGGCGTGCGCCCGCGCCGCGGACGAACTGCACGGGCAGGCGAGCGTACGCGGGGACGACGTACGAGCGCTCGAGCGCCTGCAGCTCCTCGAGCGTCATGTCAGCTCGCCGGGCGGATCTTCGTGCCGATGCCGGCGTCGGTGAACAGCTCGAGCAGCACGGAGTGCGCCACCCGCCCGTCGATGATGTGCGCGGCGCTGACACCGCCGTAGATCGCGTCGATGCAGGCCTGCAGCTTGGGCCGCATCCCGCCGCCGATCTGCGCCAGCGCGTCCTCGACCTCGTTCGTCGCCGCCTCCGTGATGCGCGTCCCGGGATCGCGCGGGTCCCGCAGCCAGCCGTCGACGTCGGTCAGGAAGATGATCTTGTAGGCGCCGAGCTCGCGGGCGATCGCGCCGGCGGCCTCGTCGGCGTTGATGTTGTGCGAGCGCCCGTCGCTGTCGGCGCCGACGGACGCGATCACCGGGATGTAGTCCTCCGCGATGTGGTGCAGCACGTCGGCGTTGACGCGCGCGATGCGACCGACGAGGCCGATGTCCTCGCCGCCGGGCGCCGTCTGGCGCTCGACGCGCAGCAGCTGCCCGTCGTCGCCGCAGAGGCCGACCGCCGGCTGGCCGTGGCGGCCGAGGCGCAGGACGATGTCCTTGTTGACCTTCCCGACGAGGACCATCTTCGCGATCTCGACCGTCGCCGCGTCGCTGACGCGCAGGCCCGAGACGAACTCGACCGGCATCTCGAGGCGCTCCATGTACGACGTGATGTCGGGCCCGCCGCCGTGCACGACGACCGGGTTCATGCCGACGTACTTCAGCAGCACGACGTCGCGCGCGAACTCCTCGCGCAGCTCGGGGTCGCTCATCGCCGCCCCGCCGTACTTGATGACCACCGTCCGGCCGTGGAACTCGCGGATGTAGGGCAGCGCCTCGAGGAGGGTCCCGACGTCCCTCATGTCGTGTACTCCGCGTTGATCGTCACGTACTCGTGGCTCAGGTCCGAGAAGAAGACCTCGGTCTCGTGACCGGCGCCGGGCAGCCCGACCTCGTACTCGATCTCCGAACCCGCCGCCGCGGCGTTCAGCGCGTCGAGGTCGTAGGGCACGGCGACCCCGCCGACGCAGACGTCGATCCCCTCGATCCTGATGTCGAGCAGGAGCGGTGCGGCGCCCTGCAGGGCCTGGCCCGCCGACTGCGCGATGCGCCCCCAGTTGGGATCGGCGCCGTGCAGCGCGGTCTTGACGAGCGGCGAGTTCGCGATCGCGCGGGCGCAGCGCTCGACGGCGCCGGCATGCCCACCGCGCACGACGACGCGGCCGACACGCCTGGCGCCCTCGCCGTCGCGCACGATCATGACGGCGAGCATGCGCAGCAGCGCGTCGAGCGCCTCGCCGAAGCGGACCTCGTCCTCGCTCTCGGGCGCCACGGCGAACCCGCTGGCGCCCGAGCACATGAGGATCACGGTGTCGTTCGTCGACAGCTGCCCGTCGACGGAGATGCGGTCGAAGGAGCGCTTGACGCAGACGCTCAGCAGCAGCTCCGCGGTCTGCGCTTCGAGCGCGGCGTCGGTCTGCACGAAGCACAGCATCGTCGCGAAGGACGGCTCGATCATCCCGGCGCCCTTGGCCTGCGCGCTCAGCCGCACGGTGCCGGAGGACAGGGCGACCTCGAGCGACGCGCGCTTGGGGAACGCGTCGGTCGTCATGATCGCCTCGCTGAACTTCGTGTCGCCGCCGCGATCGAGCGCAGCGGCTGCGGCGGCGATCCCCGCCTCGAGGCCGTCGAGCGTCATCGGGGTGCCGCTGCCGCTCGACGGCCTCGAGGCGGGGATCGCCGC
>DATMJM010000244.1:0-2665 GCA_035553935.1 Solirubrobacteraceae bacterium | reverse complement strand
GACGTCGACCGTCTCACCACTGCGGTAACGCAGGTTCACGCGGCCCAGCACCCGGCCCTCCGGCATGACCGTCCGGGCGTCGTAGCGGTCCAGGCCGTAGCGCAGCAGCGCGAGCGTGTCGGCGTCGCGCGCGCGCTCGCTCGGCTCACCGAGCACGACGCTGATGACCGTGACGCCGTCGCGCGTCGCCGATCCGACGAGGACGTAGCCGGCGCCCCGCGTGTGGCCTGTCTTCACGCCGTCGACCGCGTCGACGCGGCGCACGAGCGCATTGCGGTTGATCACCGTCCGCTTGCGGCTCCCGCTGCGCAGCGTCGCGGCGGGCAGGTCGACGGTGCGGCGGAAGAACTCGTAGCGGCGCAACCGGATCGCGAGCGTCGCGAGGTCCCGGGCGCTGGAGTAGTTCTTGGCGTCGTCGAGCCCGATCGGGTTGGCGAAGCTCGTGTCGCGCAGCCCGAGCGCCTTCGCGCGGCGGTTCATCTCGGTGACGAAGGCGGCCGTCGAGCCCATCGTGCCGACGGCGAGCGCGGCCGCGGCGTCGTTGGCGCTCGGCAGCAGCGTGGCGCGCAGCAGGTCGCGGACGCTCATGCGCTCGCCCGAGCGCAGTCCGATCTGCGACTCGACCGGAGCGGGCTTGTAGTCGGCGGCGCTGAAGACGTCGTCGAGGTCGGTGCGCTGCAGCGCGACGAGCGCGGTCATGAGCTTCGTCGTGGAGGCGATCTGGCGGCGCTCGCCGGCGTTGCGCTCCAGGAGCACGTCCCCGGTCGAGGCCTCCATGACGATCGCCGCCTTGGCGCCCTGCAGCCGCGGAGCGCCGGCCGCCGACTGGGCCTGCGCGCAGGGCGCGGCGATGAGCAGTGCGAGCACCGCACCGAGGAGGGGGACCTGCGGAGTCACCGTGCGAGCTTGAGGGTCTGGCCGGGACGCAGCCGCGCGGGATCGACGCTGGGATTGAGGTCCAGCAGCTGCTCGACGCTCATCCCCGCCGACTTCGCGATCGAGGTCGGGGTGTCGCCCGCGCGGACCTTCACGAAGCGCACCGTGGAGGTCGTCGTCTCCGAAGCGGGCCTCGACGTCGCGGCCGGCGGCGCGGCGGGGCTCACGGGCTCGCCGCCGTCCCCACCGCTCGTCACGAGGATGACGAGCGCGCCCAGAAGCAGCAGCGCGAGCAGGGCGGGGAGAACGAGTCGCTCTAGATCGACCTCGGCCATCCTGCGCAGAGAGGATACGCGGGTCGTCCCGGGGCCGGCGCGGTGGCGCCCGCGAGCGGCCTGTCGGACGTCGGCGCCGTCGTCGGCGCCACGGTCCCCGAGCACGTCCCGCGGATGCGCGAGCTCATGCCGCACGCGCCGTCCTGCGCGAGCTCGAGGTCCTCGACGTCGGCCGCACCCGGGTTCGACGTGCGGACGAGCACGAACACCCCCGCGCCGGCCGCGCGCGCGCCGTCGACGAGCGTCGCGAGCGTGTCGGCGCCCATGAGCGGGTTGGCCGTGAAGGCGTCCGCGCCGAGCCCCGCCACGTCGCCGAACGGCGTCGGCGTGGAGCCGACGAGTGCCTGCGCGTAGGCCGCGGCCGAGACGGAGATGTCGCCGCGCTTGCCATCGGCGATGACGAGCAGGCCGGCCTCGCGCGCGCGGTCGACGGTGGCGGCGAGCGCCGCCCAGCCGTCTGCGCCGAGGCGCTCGAAGCACGCGAGCTGGGGCTTGGCGGCCACGCAGGCGGGCCCGGCGGCGTCGATGAGCGCCGCGCAGTGCGCCCGCACCGCCGCGGCCGCGCGCCGCGCCGGCGGGCCGTCGGCCGGCGCCTGCGCGACCGCGTCGGGCCACAGCCGCGCGGGGTCGGGATCGAGCCCGAGCACGATCTGCGACTCGCGCTCGGCGACGCGCGCCGCGAGCCGGTCGGCGAACGGCTGCGGCGCCACCTAGGGCCGGACGGCGACTGCGGCGACGACCGCGTCGGCGGATTGCTTGCGCGCCAGGCCCGTGCGCGCCTGGCCGGCATCGACGAGCTGGGACTTCGCCACGGGCGTTGCTCCTCTGCTGCCTGGACTTCGGACGGGCCCAACGCTACCAGCGCGACCGGATCGCTCCCGATCGG
This sequence comes from Solirubrobacteraceae bacterium, assembly GCA_035553935.1. Classification (GTDB taxonomy): domain Bacteria; phylum Actinomycetota; class Thermoleophilia; order Solirubrobacterales; family Solirubrobacteraceae; genus CADCVQ01. The sequence continues at coordinate 568 of DATMJM010000244.1, read as the reverse complement.
GCAGGATGGCGCCGTGACGTTCAACCGCTATGCCTGGCTGGCGACCGTCGCGGCCGCCGCCATCACCGCGCTGCTGCTGTTCCTGTCGGGCTACAAGGGCTACGGAGCGGTCGCGATCGCCGTCGGGGTGTCGGCGGCGATCAACCTGCGCTGAGCAGGCGGGCCGCCGGCGCTGGACCGGACCCCGCGGAGCGCGTCGCGGTCGCCCCCGAGCGCAACGTCCAGCGTCGCCGCTCGTTGCACGGTCATGCTCCCTGCGATCCCCGATCCCCGCGGGCTCGGCCCGACCGCGACCGTGCGCCTCGCGGCAGCCGCGGCCGTCCTCCTCGCGGCCGCCGTCCCGGCCCCGGCGAGCGCGGCCGGCTGGTCCTCTGCGCAGACGCTGTCGAGCCCCGCGACGTTCATCGACGGCACCGGCGTCGCCTTCGGGCCGCGCGGCGACGCGCTCGCCACGTGGACGTTCACGAACGGCATCGGCGCCGGCGCCGTCTCCGGCGCCCGCGCCGCCCGGCGGACCGCCGGCGCCGGCTTCGGTCCCGAGCGCCCGTTCGCGACGGGCCTCGTGCGG
>DATMJM010000243.1:0-8887 GCA_035553935.1 Solirubrobacteraceae bacterium | reverse complement strand
GATCCTGCTCTATCTGATCGTCGAGAGCCTGGAGTACGCGACCACCCTCGCCGGCGATGAGAGCCGAGGCCGCCGCTAGGGCTTCAGCGGCGCGACGACCCTCGCACCCGATCCGCCGAGGTGCTCGGCCTGCTGGTAGCTCTACGGCCGTCAACGCGGGATCGGCGCGCGTCCAGCGATCGCCGCTGATCCGCCCGTGGCGCGGGCCGCGCCCTGGAGCCGGCTGTTCTAGCCTGCGGCGCCATGGACTCTGCCGCCGTCTTGCTCATGGAGCGCCTCGGGCTGTCCGACGACGAGCTGTGCGAGGTGCTCGACGTCGACCCGCTGGCGGTGATCGCCGACGAGCTCGATCACCGGCCGGAGCTCGGGATCCTGCTCGCGCTGACGGCGGAGGCGGCGGAGCGGGTCGGCGGCGCGATCCTCAGAAGCTGGCTGCGGCGCAGCGGACCGACCGGCGTCCCGATCGAGCACCTGCGCGCGCGCGACTTCCGCGCCTTCGAGGACGACCTCGCCGTCCTCGCCGAACGCGGCTACGTCCTGCGCGCGCCGTAGAACCTCCGTCCAGCAGCCGGCGCGCGTCCGGGACGATCTGCGTCAAGCCGCTGCCACCTCGAAGGCTGCGCTCGAGGACCGGCGGCTGCCTTATTCCTTCTCGGGCCGCCGCTCGCCGGGCCAGATCCCCGTGAGCCAGTGAAAGCTCTTGGCGCCGCCGCGGTTGACGGCTGCCTTCGTCATCGAGAACGTCGCCCCTTGAACCGCCGCCGCGCCCAGTAGCTTGCCCCACGTCGTCTCCTGCGTCGTGGGCTTCGGAGGCTCGCGGTCGTCGATGTGTCCCCAGACCTGGTTGAAGACCTGCCTGGCGAGGAGACCGGCGATGATGCCGACGATGATCCCGAAGGGCTTGTAGAGAAGCTTCATGGTTGCGGAGGGTACCCCCGGCGCGTCACCATGAGTCGGAATCCCGAGGAAGGCCAGCCATGACCGACGCCGACGATCTGCTCCAGCGCGCGCTCACCGACGCTGAAGCGTGCGCTGCGGTCGCGCTCAAGGTCTCCGAGCTTCCGGTGTCCGAGGCGCTCACGGTCATCTTCCACGGCCGCCGCGACCTCGGCACGCTGCAGACCTACGTGACCAACGGCGGCCGCCCGGCGGGATCGGCCGTCGGCGCATCCGAGCTGCTGCGCGTGCCGTGCGACCTCGACCTCGCCGACGCCGCTACGCGCGACGAGGCCGAGGAGCTCTATGCCGCCCAGGCGCGCGCGCTGCGCGACGCGATCGTCGCCGCCGACAACGTCCTCGCGGTCTGGGCGGAGCCGCTCGCCACGGCGACGGGCGCCAACGTCGCGGTCGACCGCTCGGTCGAGCTGCACGTCAAGCTTCCTGCGCATCGGCTGATGCCGGTCGCGCTGTCCGCGCCCGAGCGGCGCATGTTCGTCGCAGCGGTGTGCGGCGCCCGTACGCTCGCGCGGGGGCGCCCGCCGCTGGGCATCGTCTGCGCCCAGCAGGACCTCGCGCACGTCTACCAGCTCTCCGACGATCCGCAGAGCTGCCTCGAGGACTTCGAGGAGCGCGCGGCCGAGCATGCCCGGCGGACCGCCGAATGGCTCGACCACCAGGACGCATCCGTCATGCGCTTCCTCGAGCTCAACGGCGACGACTTCCACGACGCCGGCTGACGCGGGCCACAATGGGGCGCGTGAAGCGCCCGCTGCTCCTCGTCGTCGCCGTCGTCGCGCTGCTCGGCATCTCGTTTCTCGTGGCGCGCTGGCTCAGCAACGACACCGTCGAGCGCGGCCAGGTCACGAAGCTCCTCGAGGAGCAGATCCGCGGCGACGCGACTGCGATGCTGCATCGCCTCGAGGGCTGCGACGAGGCCTGCGCCGCCGTCGTGCGGCGCAACGCCGCGCGCCTGCGCGGCGAGGGCGAGCTGAAGATCGCGCTGTACCAGTCGCAGACGGCGCACGCGCTGGCGTCGCGCACGCGGTTCACGCGCGTCGTGTGGTTCACGCCGGGCCGCCTGACGACGGTGCAGTGCGTGCTCGTGCGCCGCAGCGGCAACGCGTTCGCCGGGACGACCGTTAGCCTCCTGCGCATCACAGCCCCGATCGGCCGCGAGTCGAGTTGCCCGCCGAACCCGGCGGCGTGAGCACAACTCGCGGCGGCAGGCGGTGTTGTGCGACGACGAATGCGCCGCCTGCTCGTACCCACGCTCACCCTCGTCCTGCTCGCCGCCCTGGCCGGCGCGGCTCCCGCGGGCGCGGCCGACGGCATCACGCGCGGCACCGTCTACGACGACGGCCCCGACAACCGCTACCTGCTCGGCGGCGAGTGGCTGTTCCGGCTCGACGACGGCCAGGGCACCAAGCAGCGCTTCCAGCGCCAGGCTTCTACCGGCGGCTGGACGAAGACCGCGGTGCCCAGCGCCTGGAACGCCGGCGACAACTCCGTCGCCTCGATGACCGGCACCGTCGGCTGGTACCGCAAGGACTTCCGCCTGCCCGACCGCCGCTCGCGGATGGACTGGCTCGTGCGCTTCGAGTCGGTCAACTACCGCGCGAAGGTGTGGCTCAACGGCCGGCCGGTCGGGCGCAACACCGGCGCGTACCTGCCGTGGGACCTGCGCCTGCCGCGCAGCGCGCTCAAGCGCCAGGGCGTCAACCGGCTCGTCGTTCGCGTCGACAACCGCCGCCTGCGCACGGACTTCCCGCCGTCGGGGCTGACGGGCTCGGGCGACCCGGCCGGCGGGTGGTGGAACTACGGCGGGCTGCTGCGCGAGGTCTACCTGCAGCGCGTCGACCGCATCGACATCACGAGCGTCACCGTGCGGCCCGACCTGCCCTGCGCGACCTGTACGGCGACCGTCCTCGCGCGCGTCGTGGTGCGCAACTACGGCGACAGCACCGCGAGCGTGCGCATCACCGGCCGCTTCGGCGGGCGGACGCTGAGCCTCGGCACGCGGCGCGTCGGCGCGCGCGACTTCAAGAGCTTCCAGACGCGCATCCGCGTGCCGCGGCCGCGGCTGTGGTCGCCGGCCACGCCGCACCTCTACAACGCGCGCTTCGCCGTGCGCGCCGGCAGCCGGCGCGTCATCGGCTACCGGCTGAAGACCGGGATCCGCTCGGTGAAGGTCGTCGGCGGCAAGCTGACGCTCAACGGGCGCGCCGTGAACCTGCGCGGCGTCGGCCTGCACGAGGACGATCCGCAGATGGGCTTCGCGATCGGCAGCGCGCGGCGCGCGCAGATCGTCGCCCAGGCCAAGGAGCTCGGCGGAACCGTCATCCGGTCGCACTATCCGCTGCACCCGCAGATCCACGAGCTCGCCGACCGCGCCGGGCTGCTCGTCTGGTCGGAGATCCCCGTGTACGCCGTCAAGACGCAGTACCTCAAGCGCGAGACGGTGCGCAAGCTCGCCGCGCGCGAGCTCGAGGACAACATCCTCGCCAACCAGAACCACCCGTCGATCATGCTCTGGTCGATCGGCAACGAGCTGTCGGCGCGGCCGGGTCCCGTGCAGAGCTACTACATCAACCGCGCGGTGCGCCAGGCCAAGGCGCTTGATCCGTCGCGCCCCGTCGGCCTGGCGGTCGCCGGCTACCCGTCGGCCGGATGTCGCCCGCAGTACGCCGCGCTGGACGTGATCGGCATCAACGAGTACTTCGGCTGGTACCCCGGCCCCAACGGCCAGATCGCCGATCGCGACGCGCTGTCGGACTACCTGGACTCGGTCCGCGCCTGCTATCCGAACAAGGCGATCTTCGTCTCGGAGTTCGGCGCCGAGGCCAATCGCGACGGTCCCGTCGAGGAGAAGGGCACCTTCCAGTACCAGCAGGACTTCGTGAACTACCACCTGGCCGTCCACAACTCCAAGCCGTGGCTCAGCGGCTCGCTGTACTGGGCGCTGCAGGAGTTCCGCGTGCGTCCCAACTGGGAGGGCGGCAACCCGCGTCCGAACCCGCCGATCCACGAGAAGGGCCTGCTGCGCTTCGACGGTTCCAAGAAGCCGGCGTGGTTCGACGTACAGCGGCACTTCGCCGCCACGCCGCAGCTCGGCGCGCAGTAGGAGCCGCGCGCAGGTCCGCTACCCTTCCCGGTCGCCATGGCATCGCAGACGACGAAGCTCTCCATCTCGCCGCGCGAGCCCGACGGCTCGCGCTCGACCCGCCGCCTGCGCCGCAGCGGGCGCGTGCCGGGCATCCTCTACGGCGGCGACGCCGAGCCGCTGACGTTCAGCGTCGACGCGCGCGAGCTGCGCCACGCGCTGGCCGGCAGGGGAGCGGTCCTCGAGGTGACCGACGGCGACGCCGCGACGCCGGCGATCCTCAAGAGCGCCCAGTACCACCCCGTCCGCGGCGAGACGATGCACGTCGATCTGCTGCGGGTGAACCTCGACGTAGCGATCCACGCCGTCGTCCCGCTCGAGCTGCTCGGAGCCGACGAGGCGCCCGGCTCGAAGGAGGGCGGAGTGCTCGAGCAGATCACGCGCGAGCTGAACATCGAGGCGCTGCCGACGACGATCCCCGAATCGATCACGCACGACGTGTCGGCGATGCAGATCAATGACACGATCACCCTGAGCGAGCTCACGCCGCCGGCGGGCATCGTGCTGCTCGACGATCTCGAGGAGACCGTCATCGCGACGCTCACGCCGCCGCGCCTGGAGACCGAGGACGACGAGATCGAGGCCGAGACCGGGATCGTCGGCGAGGGCGCGGGCGAGGCCGAGGGCTCCGCCGCCGACGCCGGCGCGGGCGACGTGCCCGCCGACGCGGGCGACGCCTCCAGCGAGTAACGCCACCTCATGCGCCTGCGCGGTCGCGGCGACCGTTCCAGCGCGCCGGTCGACTGGCTGGTCGTCGGGCTCGGCAACCCCGGCTCGCGGTACGCGGGCTCACCGCACAACGTCGGCTTCGAGGTCGCCAGCGTGCTCGCGCAGCGCTGGGACCTGCCGCGCGCGAAGACGAAGTTCGCGGGCCTGCTGACGGAGGGACGCACCGGCCCCGCCGGCCCGCGCGTGGCGGTGCTGCTGCCGCAGACCTACATGAACGAGGCCGGCCGCTCGGTGGGGCCCGCGCGCGGGGCCTACAAGCTGGCGCTCGACCGCGTGCTCGTCATCCACGACGAGATCGACCTGCCCTTCGGTGACGTGCGCACCCGCCTCGGCGGCGGCCTCGCCGGTCACAACGGGCTGAAGTCGCTGCGCGCGGAGCTCGGCAGCGCGGACTTCGCGCGCGTGCGCGTGGGCGTGGGGCGCCCCGACACGAGCGACCCGGAGATCGTCTCGGCGCACGTCCTCGGCCCGTTCCGTCAGACCAAGGCCGAGGTGGCGGCGCTCGTCGACGACGCGGCCCGCGCCGCGGAGGCGCTCGTGCTCGGCGAGCGCGAGCTGTAGCGCCGCCCGCGTCCGCGGGCCACGGCTCCCGCCGACCGCAGTCGTAGGCTCACGCGATGGATCCGCGCTACGACGTGCTCGACGACGCTGCGCGGATCGCGCGCGACTTCATCGACGGCCTGGCAGACCGGCACGTCGGCGCGACGGCGGACATCGACGAGCTGCGCGCCCGGCTCGAGCGTCCGATGACGGACGCCGGCGAGGATCCGCGGACGGTCATCGCGCAACTCGCCGCCGACGCCGACCCGGGCCTGCTCGCGTCCGCCGGCCCGCGCTACTTCGGCTTCGTCATCGGGGGCGCCTTGCCGGCGGCGGTCGCCGCGGATTGGCTGACGTCGGCCTGGGACCAGAACACCGGCGGCACGGTCGCCGCGCCGGCGCTCGCCGTGGCCGAGAACGTCGCGGCGGGCTGGGTGCGCGACCTGCTCGGCCTGCCGCAGACCTGCGGCGTCGGCTTCGTGACGGGCTGCCAGATGGCGCACGTCACCTGCCTGGCGGCGGCGCGTAACTCGGTGCTGGCGGATGCCGGCTGGGACGTCGAGGCCGACGGTCTGCAGGGCGCGCCGCCGCTGCGCGTCGTCGCCGGAGCGCACGCTCACGTCACGGTCGCCGGCGCATGCCGGATCCTCGGCCTCGGCGCCGACAACATCCGCGTCGTGGCCGCCGACGGCGACGGCCGGATGCTCGCCTCGCAGCTGGCCGCGGTCCTGTCCGAGCACCAGGGTCCGCAGATCGTCGTCGCGCAGGCCGGCGAGGTCAACAGCGGCGTCTTCGACCCGCTCGCGCAGATCGTCGCGATATGCCGCAGGCACGGCGCCTGGTGTCACATCGACGGCGCGTTCGGCCTCTGGGCCGCCGTCAGCGGCTCGCGCGCTCACCTGCTCGAGGGCTTCCGCGGCGCCGATTCATGGGCCACCGACGGCCACAAGTGGCTCAACGTGCCCTACGACTGCGGGATCGCGATCGTCGCCGATGCCGCCAGGCAGCGCGCTGCGATGGCGTCCGTCGCCGACTACATCCCCTCCAACGAGGGCGACATCGCGTGGGGCCTGGAGGCGACGCCCGAGTTCTCGCGCCGCGCGCGCGGGATCCCGCTCTACGCGGCGCTGCGATCGCTCGGCCGCGACGGCGTCCGCGATCTCGTCGACCGCTGCTGCGACCACGCGCAGCGGATCGCCGCGCGGCTGGATGCCGACGACGGCGTCGAGATCCTCAACGACGTCGTCCTCAACCAGGTGCTCGTGCGCTTCGCCGACCGCGATGACGTCACGAACGCCGTCATCGACCACATCCAGCGGGAAGGGACGTGCTGGGCGAGCGGCAGCCGCTGGCAGGGCCGCGCCGCGATGCGGATCTCCGTCTGCGGCTGGCAGACGACCGCCGCCGACGCCGACCGCTCCGCCGACACGATGCTCGCCGCACTGCGGGCCGTCACTGCGGCGCCTTGAACTCCGGCCCCTCCTCGTCGAGCGCCGGTCCGACGATGACGAGCGAGTTGCGGTCCAGCTCGCGCGCGGCGACCGTCGCGGAGAGTTCGTCGAGCCTGCACCTGACGACGACGTCGCCGCCGTCGCGCGTGAGGCGGTGCGCGATCGCGCACGGGCCGGCGGCGTCGTAGCCGCCGGCGATCAGCTCCCGCTGCAGCTCCTCGGCGCGCTCGCCGATCATGAATATCGCCATCGTGGCGCCGTGCCCGGCGAGCGAACGGATCTTCACGGGCTCGCCGCGCGCCTGGGTGAGCACGAGCGGGCGCGACGATCCAGGCGCGATCGTCAGGTCGATCGCCAGCGCGGCGGCCGCCGCGTTGAACGCGCTGATCCCCGGCACGATCTCGTAGCCCATGCCCCGCCGGCGCGCGCCGCGCACCTCCTCGCGGACGGACCCGAACAGCGCCGGATCGCCCCAAAGCAGCCGCGCGACGACGAGCCCCTCGGCCGCGGCGCGGTCGTAGACCGCATGGATGTCGGCGTTCGTCGCGGGCGGCCACGGCACGAGCTCGGCCTCCGGCCGGGCGTACTCCTCGACGACGCCGTCGTTCATCAGCGACTTGCCCCAGACGACGATGTCGGCCTCGCCGACGGCGCGCGCGGCGCGCACCGTGAGCAGATCCGCGGCGCCCGGGCCGGCGCCGAGCAGCCAGAGCTTGCCGGCGCCGCCGGGACGTGACGCCACGCCGACCCGCTACCGCTCGGCGGCCGGCTGCACGACCGCGCTGACAAACTGCGACATCGCCCGCCTCCGAGGTTGCCTCGGCGCACCTTCCCACAAAACCGTGCGACCTACACTGAGCTGACGCCCACGCCGCGCGCCCTTCGCGGTCGCTTCGCCTGCCCATGTCCCTGCGCCCGCTCCTGTCCCATCTGACCGACGCCCACGACGGCGCGCTGCTCGCGCGGGACGGCGGCGCGGCGTTCGTCTCCGTGTCGCTGCGCCCGTACGTGCTCGCCGCGATCGCCGACGAGGACCGCTCGCGCCCGTCGCTCGTCGTCGCCGGCGACGACCGCCAGGCGCGCGATCTCGCCGCCGACCTGCGCGCGTGGCTGCATCCGCGCCCGGTGCGGTTCTATCCCAGCCGCGGCGTCGCCTACGAGTCGCACCTGACGCCGCCGCCGCACCTCGTCGGCCTGCGCGTCGCGGCGCTCGACGCGCTGCTCGACGGCGACGCGCGCGCCGCGGGCGACGCGCCGGTCGTCGTCGTCTCGGCCGTCGCGCTGAGCGAGAAGGTGCCCGATCCCGCGCTGCGGCCGCACTCCTTCCGGCTGCGCGTCGGCGACCTGCTCGACCTCGACGAGTGCATGGCCGAGCTCGTCGCCGCCGGCTACGAGCGCGTCGACCAGGTCTCCGAGCGCGGCGAGTTCGCGGCGCGCGGCGGGCTGCTGGACATCTATCCGGCGACCGAGGAGCGCGCGGTGCGCGTCGACCTGTTCGACGTCGAGATCGAGTCGCTGCGCTGGTTCTCGACGTTCACGCAGCGCTCGCTGGGCGAGACGCGGGAGGTCGAGATCGCGCCCGCCGCGGAGCTCGCCGCCGAGCACCGCGAGCTTGCGGAGATCGCCGCGCTCGAGGATGAGGCCGACCGCCCGGACATCGCCGAGCTGCTGCCGGTCGAACGCTTCGCGGCGTTCCTCGACCTCGCGCCGGACGCCGCCGTGCTGCTCGCCGCCGAGGAGGAGATCACGCCTGCGCTCGACGACCACTGGCAGGACGTCTGCGCGGCGTTCCACGACGCCGACGCGCATCATCTGTACGTCCCGCCCGGCGAGATCGACGCCGCGCTCGGCGCGCGCGCGCACGCGCGCCTGTCCTCCTACGATGTCGGCCAGCCGCTGCAGTTCCGCGCGCAGGCGCCCGACCTCGCCGCGCGCTCGCTGAAGGAGGCGGAGCCCGAGCTCGAGAAGCTCGTGCGCTCCGGCTACCGCACGGTCGTCGCGTGGCCGCAGCGCGGCGAGGGCGAGCGCGCCGCGTACAACCTCGCGCGGCTGAAGTCGTCCTGGCTGG
>DATMJM010000242.1:0-3453 GCA_035553935.1 Solirubrobacteraceae bacterium | reverse complement strand
TGCGCGCGGGCGATGAGCGACACGTCGACGGCGCCGTCCGTCGCCCGCAGCGAGACCTTCGAGGCGCCGCGTCTGTCGTCGCACGTCAGCTCGCGCGCGAGCGCGGCGACCTTCGTGCCCTGCACGGCGCGCAGGTGGTCGATGATGCCCTCGGTGTAGGACTCCTCGGCGCCGGTCTCGGCGAAGTCCTCGCGCGTCAGGCGCGCGAGCGTCAGCCGTCCGCCGTCGAAGCGCTGCACGCCGCTGAGCGCGCGCGTGAGCAGCGCGAGCTTTGGCTCGGGCACGCCCTCGTACAGGCGGCGGTAGATCTCGTGCACCTCGACGCCGGCCTCGATCAGATCGGCGGCCATGATGTGCGCCGCGGGACCGGTGTTCTCGTACATGAAGCGGCCGGTATCGGTCACGAGGCCGACATAGAGCGCCTCGGCGATGTGCTCGGTGAGCGCCACGTCGAGCGCCCGCATGAGGTCCCAGACGATCTCGGCCGTGCACGACGCGCTCGGCACGACGTGGTTGATCGTCCCGAACAGCGTGTTGTCGTGGTGGTGGTCGAGGTTGAGGACCGTCGCGTCGCCGACGTCGAGCGCGTTGCGGTCGGAGTTGCCGCAGTCCAGGAAGACGATCGTGCGCTGCGCGACGTCCTCTGGGAGGTCGCTGACGAGCCCGTCGAACTCGAAGAACGCGTACTCGTAGGGCAGCGGGAACTCGTCGCGTGCGATGAACATGAGCGAGTCCTTGCCGAGCGCGCGCATGACGCCCTGCGTGGCGACGAGCGAGCCCAGCGCGTCGCCGTCGGGGTTCTCGTGCGTGACGAGCAGGAAGCGCTCGCCCTCGCGGATCGCGGCGACCACCTCCGTGCGGGTCTCTGCGGTCGCGCCGGCGAGGGTCATCTCTCCTGCGCCTCGCGGCGGAGGATCTCCTCGAGGTGCATCGCCCGATCGGTCGTCTCGTCGTAGAGGAACTCGAGCGTCGGCGTGCGCTTCATCCGCAGCTCGCGCGCGAGGCGGCGCTGCAGCGCGCCGTGCGCCGACTGCAGCCCGGCGAGCGTCGCCGCGCGCTGCGCCTCGTCACCGAGCACGCTGACGTACACCTTGGCATGGCGGAGATCTGGGGAAGTCTTGACGCTCGTCATCGTGACGAAACCGATCCTCGGGTCCTGCAGATCCTGCGTGACGGCGTCCGAGAGGACCTGCCTGACGGCCTCGTCGACGCGCCTCATCCGGTCCGACGCCATCCTAGTGCTCAGCGCTCCCAGACGTCTTCGAAGGAGCGGACGGCGCGCTCGACGCGGCAGCTCTCGGGGAAGCGCTCGAGCAGGAAGCGCTCGATGCGATCGGTCGCGCTCTCGAGCTGGCCGATCGACCCGCCGGTGAGCGCCGCCGCGAGCGTCGAGCGCTGCCAGAGGTCCTGCTGGCCGACCTCCGCCACCGCGATGCCCATCCGCCCGTGCAGCTGGGACTTCACGGAAGCGAGGTCCTTGCGCTTGGCCTTGAGCGAGCCGGCATCGGGAAAGTGCAGGTGGACGAGCAGCAGCGCGACGTACGCCTCGTCCGCGGACATGGCGCTAGGCCAGCGCGCGATCGACCTTGCGCGTCTCGTAGACCTCCAGGATGTCGCCCTCCTTGACGTCCTGGAAGTTGCGCAGCACGATGCCGCACTCGAAGCCGGCCGCGACCTCGCGCACGTCGTCCTGCAGGCGGCGCAGCGAGGCGATCTCGCCGTCGTAGACGATCGTGCCGTCGCGGACGAGGCGCGTCCTCGCGCCGCGGGTGATCTTGCCGTCCGTGACGTACGAGCCGGCGATGACGCCGATCCGCGAGGCGCGGAAGATCTGGCGCACCTCGACGTGGCCGAGCGCCTGCTCGACCTCGTCGGGCTCGAGCATGCCCTCCATCGCGGCGCGCAGCTCGTCGAGCACCTTGTAGATGACCGAGTAGCTGCGGACCTCGACACCCTCGCGCTCGGCGACGGCGCGGGCGTCGCCGACCGGCCGCACGTTGAAGCCGATGATGATCGCCTCCGAGGCGGCGGCGAGCATGACGTCGGACTCGTTGATGCCGCCGACGCCGCTGCGGATGACGTTCACTGACACCTCGTCCTGCGGCAGCTTGGCGATCTCGTCCTGCAGCGCCTCGGCCGAGCCGGCGACGTCGGACTTGACGAGCAGGTTGAGCTCCTTGAGCTCGCCGGCCTTGATCTCCCTGAAGACGTCCTCGAGCGAGCGCTTGCGGCCCGAGCGGCGGGCGTGCTGCTCCTGCTTGAGGCGCTGTTCGCGCTCGTGCGCGATCTGGCGGGCGCGGCGGTCGTTCTCGACCGCGCGGACGTACTCGCCGGCCTCCGGAACGCCGTCGAAGCCGAGCACCTCGATCGGGTCGCCGGGCACGGCCTCCTTGACGCGCTCGCCAATGAAGTCGTTCAGCGCGCGGACGCGGCCCCAGTGGGCGCCCGCGACGAGCGCGTCGCCGACGCGCAGCGTGCCGCGCTGGATGAGGATCGTGACGACGGGCCCCCGGCCCGGATCGAGCTTGGACTCGACGACGATGCCGGACGCCGGCGCCGACGGATTCGCCTTGAGCTCCTCGACCTCGGCGACGACCTGGAGCGTGTCGAGCAGGTCCTCGAGTCCGACCCTCGTCTTCGCGGAAACGTCGACGAACTCCGTGTCGCCGCCCCACTCGACGGGCTGCAGGCCGCGGGAGGTCATCTCGGTGCGCACGCGCGTCGGGTCGGCGCCCTCCTTGTCGATCTTGTTGACCGCGACGACGATCGGCACGTCGGCCGCCTTCGCGTGGTCGATCGCCTCGTCGGTCTGCGGCTTCACCCCGTCGTCGGCGGCCACGACGATGACCGCGATGTCGGTCACGCGGGCGCCGCGGGCGCGCATCGCGGTGAACGCCTCGTGGCCGGGCGTGTCGAGGAACGTGACGAGCTTGTCGTTGTGGTGGACCTGGTAGGCGCCGATGTGCTGCGTGATGCCGCCTGCCTCGCCGGCGACGACCTCGGTCTCGCGGATGGCGTCGAGCAGCGACGTCTTGCCGTGGTCGACGTGGCCCATGATCGTCACGACCGGCGGGCGCTCGACGAGCGCCTCGTCGGCATCCTCGAATACCGGCTCGGCCTCGACCTCGTCGGCCGCATGGATGATCTCGACCTCCTTACCGAACTCCTCGGCGAGGACGCCCACCGCCTCGTCGGACAGCGTCTGCGTGAGCGTCGCCATCTCGCCGAGCATCATGAGCTTCTTGATGATGTCCGGGACGGGCACGCCCATCGACTCGGCGATGTCCTTGACGGTCGAGCCGGAGTTGATGCGAACGAGGTCGGTGTGCGAAGCGGCGGCCTCGTTGAGCGGCTGGACGGTGTCGTCGTACGTGCCGCGGCGGCGGCGGCCGCGGCGCTGGCGGCGCGGCGGCTGCTGCTGCTGGCCCGGGGTGCGGCGGGAGGCCTGCGAGT
>DATMJM010000241.1:0-4904 GCA_035553935.1 Solirubrobacteraceae bacterium | reverse complement strand
CTCCGAACGCTCGTCCGCGGCCGGCTCGTCGCGTCCCAGCAGGCGGCTCACGCCGTGCCGGAACCCAGTCGCCCCGACCACCGCCTCGGCCTTCTCCGAGATGGTCTCGGCCGCCGACGCCACGGCGGACTTGGCCTGCGTCACGAAGCGCTCGTACGCCTCGGCGGATGCCGACGCGGCCTTCGCCGCGACAGTCGCGTGGTCTTCATCGTTCTTCATCGTTGCCCTCCCGTTGGCGACGGTCTGCCCGGTCACCCGCCGCTGCCGCGACCGCCGGCGTCCCGTCACACGTTGCCGTCATCGCCCTCGCCCGGACCATCCTCTCACCCTCCGATGGGCGCGCGTGGATTTGCGCCCCAGAACAGCTGCGTGCCGAGCATCCCGATCAGGTGCACGAGCACGATGTTCAACACCATCGACTTCGCCGTCGCCGTGCCGACGCCGACGGGCCCGCCGCCGGCGTTGTAGCCGTAGTAGCACCCGACCAGCACGATCGTCGTCGCCATCACCATCGCCTTCGCCAGGCTGTACAGCAGGTCGGGCGGATTCTGGAACATCCAGAAGATCAGGAAGTAGCCGCCGCTGGAGACCTCGCCGATCTGCTGCACCACGGCAACGTAGGACGCCACGAAGCCGGCTCCGATCGCGGCGAGGTACACGAACGGCAGCACGAGCCAGGCGGCGAACAGCCGCGTCGCGCACAGGAAGGTGATCGAGCTGATGCCCATGACCTCGAGCGCGTCGATCTAGTCGGAGATCCGCATCGAGCCGAGCTCGGCGACGATCCCGGTGCCGACCTTCGCGGCCATCATGTAGCCGAAGGCATACGGCACGAGCTCGCGCAGGTCGCACCACGCCGCGAAGACGCCGGCATAGGCCGGGTTTCCGACGGAGCGGTTGAAGTAGGCGCCCTCGATGCCGCACTGCAGCCCGATGATGAACACCAGGCCCCAGATGACAAGGGTCGAGGAGACGATCAGGATGCCCGCCTGGCGCAGCGCCTCGCCGAAGAACCGGAAGACGCGCAGCCCGTAGACCTCCCCGACGATCCGCCCCGCGAACTTCGCGATCCCGCCGGCGTTGGCGACCCAGTCGCGCGGGACCGCTGTCCAGCCGCCGCCCATCAGCGCGCGGTCCTCATCGCAGGTTCGCCAGCTCTGGGCTCGTCGCCAGCAGCGTCTGCGTGAAGACGTAGTTGAACGCGAAGATGCCCAGGAACGCGATGACGACGGCCTGGTTGACGGCTCGCCCCACCCCCTCCGCCCCGCCCGAGGCGGTCATGCCCTTGTAGCAGCAGACGATCGCGATGATCGCCCCGAACAGCGTCGTCTTCAGCGTCGAGCCCCACAGGTCGGTCAGCGACGCCTGGCCGAAGAACGTGGCCCAGAAGCCGCCCAGCGGCGCGCCGTTGACGAGCGTCGCGAGCACGCCCGAGAACACGCCGAACAGCAGCGCGTAGACGTTGAACAGGCCCGTGACGAGCATGAGCGCCAGGAAGCGCGGCACGACGAGGTTCTTGATCGGGTCGATGCCGAGCACCTGCAGCGCGTCGAGCTCCTCGCGGATCTTTCGCGCGCCGAGGTCGGCGGTGATCGCCGTGCCCGCGACCCCGGCCAGCACGATCGCCGTCACGAACGGGGCGAACTCGCGGATCGACGCCAGCACGAAGAAGCCGCCGAGGCGGTCGATGGCGCCGAACAGGACGAGGAAGTTCGCCGCCTGCAGACCGGGCGCGCCGTAGCCGAAGGCGACCGTCGAGACGAGCAGCGGAAACCAGCACAGCTTGAGCGCGAAGAGGAACTGGCTGACGAACTCGCCGCCGTAGGGGTACGGCGGCCGCAGCGCCGACATGATCGTCTTGCCCGTGAGGATCATCATGTCGCCGACCTCTTCGAGCAGGCTCTTCACCGGAAGAAACGCTCGATCGGCGCCGCTGCGAACCATGGGGTTGTCGATCTCCTCGCTTCTCCCGGACGGCGACGCTCTCCCGCGCGCCGTCCGGAGCCTAGGTGAACGGGGTCGCGGCCGCCACTCCTGAGCGTCGCGGTGCCGCGCCGAGGTGCCAGGTGTCGCCGTCGCGCCGTGGTACGTTGGCGCCGCTTTGAGGAGCGCCCGGGCGAACCTGCGCGCATGCGCCACGGCGGCGGCGCTGGCGCTGGCCGTCGCGGGCTGCGGCGGCGACCAGCGACGCGACGCCGAGGCCACCGACCGCGCGTACGCCGTAGAGGTCGAGCGCGCCACGTTCCTGCCGCGCCAGCACCTGGCGCAGCGCAACGCGCTCGTCATCGCCGTGCGCAACGCCGGCGAGGAGGCGATCCCCAACCTCACCGTCACCGTGCGCGGCTTCACCGACCGCTCCGGCGCCTCGCGCGATGGCGAGCTCGGCCGCGACCTGTGGCTCATCGACCGCGATCCCGGTGCGGCCGCGACCGCGTTCCAGGACATCTGGACCGCCGGGCGCCTCGCGCCCGGCGACACGGCGACGCTGCGCTGGGAGGTCACGCCGGTCGTCGCCGGAACGCACGAGCTGACCTACGAGATCGCGCCGGCGATCGCCGGCGGCGCGCGCGCCGAGCTGGCGGGCGGCGCCCGGGCGAAGGGGTCGCTGAGGGTCCGCGTCAGCGCCGCACCGCCCCGAGCGCGAGTCGATCCGCGCACCGGCGAGGTCCGCCGCGAGGAGTGAACTCCCCGGCCCGCGCTGTGCGCCGCGGTCGGCGTCAGCGCGGCAGGCGCGGCGCGATGATGCGATAGGCCTTCAACCCGAGGCCGAGCCGCTCGCGGTCCTCGGACTGCATCGGATCCAGCGCGGTGAGGTCGCGCACGCGCTCCAGGCGATAGGCGACCGTGTGGCGGTGGGCATGGATCGCCGCCGCGGTCGCGCTCATGTGGCAGTTCGCCGCGAGATACGCCTCGAGCGTGCCTACGAGGTCGGTGCGGTACTGGTCGTCGTAGCGCACGATCGGCGCCACCGTGTCCTCGTAGAAGGAGCGCACCTCCTCGGGGTGGGAGGCGAGCACGCGGAACAGCAGCCGGTAGGTGCCCTGGTTGATGTCCTCGGCGATCGGCTCGCCCGAGACGGTCAGCACGTCGAGCACGAGCTCGGCTTCCTGCACGGCGCGTGCCAGCTCGCCCGGGTCGCTGTAGAAGGACGACAGCCCGACGGTGCCGTGGCGCTGCAGGCGCGACGCCAGCCGCGCCGCCGCCGCGAGCGTCGCCTCGGCGGCGTCGCCGGTGGCGCCCGCCGGCAGCAGCGCGTAGACGCGACCGCACCGGGCGCCGCCCGAGAGCCCCTCCATGTGCTGCGCCAGCGCGCCCGGCACATCCTCGGCGATCGTGGCGACGACGTGGCGCGGGCGGTCGGTATGCAGCTCGGCGCACAACGCGACCGCGCCGCGCGTGAGGTCGCAGCCCAGCCGCGCCGCGCGCCGGACGAGCTCGTCGGGCGCGAGCGCGGCATCGGCCCGCAGGTCCTCGAGGAACGAGCCGCGCAGGTTCTGCTCGACCTCGTCGCGGGCCTCCTCGACGGCGACCTCCGTCAGCGCAGCGACGGCCGCCAGATGCAGGTACTCGGCCGCCTCGCCAGGCGCGGCGGAGGCGCCGCCGAGCATCAGCACGCAGCCGACCGTCTCGTCGCCTGACGCGATCGGGACCTCCGCCGCCAGGCCGCGCGGCGCGTTGGCCGGGCGGTCGGCGGCGCGGTCGGCGACGTAGCGGCGCAGCTCCGGCAGGCGCTCGGCGGCCGGCGTGCCGTGGGCGGCGATCACCGCCTCGCCCAGCCGCGGCACGACGATCGCCACCGACCCGCCGACGGCCTCGGCGGCGAGCTCTGCGACGCGCTGCAGGCCGTCGCCCGCGAGGACGGCGTCGACCATCCGCAGATGCAGCCCCCTCAGCCGCTCGACGAGGGTGGCCGCTGTCGGGGCGGCCACCCTCACCACCCCTTAGTGCTTCGTCGCGTGGGTCCGTGCATGCTCGGGCAGCCGCTGGTGCCGTCCGGCAAGGACGCGGGGCGGAAGCTGTGCCTCTGGCACATCGACGACCGACGACACAGCCAGACGGTGATCAGCGGATGAACCGAGCATGTGCGGATCTGCGGGACCGAGCACTCAGCCGGAAGCCGCCGCGGCGGCGTCCGGATGTGCCTGCAGGGTCTCCTCACCGGACTCGCCCGTGCGGATGCGGTACGCCTCCTCGACGGGCAGCACGAACACCTTCCCGTCGCCGACGGCACCGGTGCGGCCGTGCTTGAGGATCGTGTCGACGATCGTCATGACGTCCTTCGTCGCGACGACGCACTCGATCTTCACCTTTGGCCGCAGGTAGTTCGTCAGCTCGGCGCCGCGGTAGCGCTCCGTGATGCCCTTCTGGCGCCCGGAGCCCTTCACCTCGCTGATCGACAGCGAGGGGAAGCCGAGCGTCAGAAGCTCCGTTCGTATGGGCTCGAAGGCCTCGTGGCGGACATACGCGATCACCATCTTCATGCGGGGCTCTCCTTCGTGGCCAGCGCGGCGGGTACGGGTGCGGGCGGCACGGTAGCGGTGGGGCCGCCGCCGTAGCCGATCAGCTCAGCCGGCGGGATGAACTGCTCCGGATAGCCGTACATGCCGTGCTCGGAGATGTCCAGGCCGGCGTCCTCCTCCTCCTCGGAGACGCGCAGGCCGATCGTGGCCTTGATCGCGCCGAGGGTGGCGAACGACAGCGCGAACACCGTCGCGAACGTCAGCACGACCGCCGCGCCCTGGACTGCGAGCTGGTCGATGCCGCCGCCGTACACGAGCCCGGGCTTGCCGACGCCGACGTACTCGGCCAGCCGCGGTGACGTGAAGATGCCGCACGCGAGCGTGCCCCAGATGCCCGCGACGCCGTGCGCCGAAAGGGCTCCGACCGGGTCGTCGAGCTTCTTG
>DATMJM010000240.1:0-10598 GCA_035553935.1 Solirubrobacteraceae bacterium | reverse complement strand
GACTACCTGCGCGAGGGCATCCACCTGCGCGGCTTCGCCCAGATCGAGCCGATCGTCGCGTACAAGAACGAGGCCTTCAAGCTCTTCGAGGACCTCATGGACACGATCTGGTCGGACTTCACGCGGATGGTGTTCAACCTCGAGTTCGAGGCCGTCGAAGAGGGCGAGCAGACCGTCGCCCGCTACGAGACCAGCGGCACGTCGACGCGACCGGGGCGCATCTCGTACTCGGGCGGCTCCGGCGCCGAGCCCAGCGCGCTGGCGATGGCCGCCGCCGGGGCCGGGGCGATGGAGGAGTACTACGAGGAGGGCGAGCTGCCGCCGCCCGTCGAGCAGCGCGTGCTGGCCGAGGAGGAGCAGATCGGCCGCAACGACCCGTGCTGGTGCGGGTCGGGCAAGAAGTTCAAGAAGTGCCACGGCGCGTAGCCGCCGCGTAGCTTCAGAGGATCTCGGTGCGGTGCGCGTCGCCGTGGTGCTCGGCGTCAGGCCGTCTCGAACATCCGAAACGCGACCCCGTCAGCCGCCATCGCCGGCACGGTAGCGACGCGGCCGCCCCGGCTCCGCGGCGCGTCGGCGACCACGAGCAGCGCATGCAGCAGCTCATGCCGGTGTGGCGCCCAGCGCCCCGAGGACGGTCGCGATCAGCAGCGGCTCGACGTCGGCCGCCGGCACGCGATCGGCCTGCAGCTCGATGCTGGCGGCATGGACGAGCGCCATGATCGTCGCCAGATGCCACGCGATGGGGACGTTCGCGCGAAAGGTCCCGTCGTCCTGGCCGCGCGCGACGAGGGGCGCGAGGTGCGCCATGACGGAGGCGTGCCGCTCGTGCAGCTCCGCCGCCGGCAGCCGCGCGTTGATCGCCACGAGCGCGTGAAAGCGCCCGAGCGTGCGCCAGGCGGCCTCGAGCACGCGCCGCAGCGCTGCGGCCGGCTCGCCCGATGCCGGCTCCACCGCCGCGATCGCCTGCGTGGCGTCGGCGATGGCGCGCTTCGTGACGGCCTCGATGAGCGCCTCACGGCTGGGGAAGTGGACGTAGATCGTGGCGCGCACGACGCCCGCCCGGCGAGCGATCTCGGCCATGCTCGCCTCCGGATCGCTCGTCAGGGCGTCGACGGCCGCTTCGAGGATCGCGGCGATGCTGCGTTCGGCGTCGGCGCGCATGAGGCTGTCTGTCTTAGTGGATCGCCGCGGGCGGTGCCAGCCGGAACTTCGGCAGGAAGCTTGCCGCGGGCGGCAGCAGCACGAGCGCGGCGGTCGCGGCCGCGCCCGCCATCGCCGCGGCGACGAGGAACGCGTCGCCGATGCCGGCGGCCAGTCCCGCCGCCGACGACGATCCCAGAGCGGCCGTGGCGACCGACGCCAGCACGGCTACGCCGAGCGAGCCGCCGATCTCGTGGCCGGTCGTGTTCAGACCCGAGAGCATGCCCGCCTCGTCGTCGGACGCGCCCGTCATGACGGCGAGCGAGACGCCGACGAGAACCACTCCCAGGCCGACGCCGGCGATCAGCATCCCCGGCAGCACGTCGCCGACGTAGTCGCCGCGCGCGCCGGCGCCGCCGAGCAGCAGCATCCCGGCGGCGGCAGTCGCGAAGCCGCCGGCGAGCGGCGCGCGCAGGCCACGGCGGCCGATGACGTGGCTCGCCGCGCGGACGCCGAGTGCCAGCGCCACCGCCATCGGGAGGAAGGCGAGGCCGGTCTGCAGCGCGCCCGTGCCGAGGACGTCCTGCAGGTACAGCGAGATGAGCAGGAACGCGCCGAACAGCACCGCCGACGCGGCAAGCATCATCAGCACGCCGCCGCCGACGGCGCGATCGGCGAGCCTGCCGATCCGCAGCAGGGGCCGGGCGCTGCGCCGCTCGAGCGCGGTGAAGGCGGCCAGGCCGAGCGCCGACGCGAGCGCGAGCCCGAGCGTCTGCGTCGAGGTCCAGCCCGCGCTGCCGGCCTGTGAGATGGCGAGCACGAGCATCGCGAGGCTCGCCGTGACCAGCAGCGCCCCGTGCACGTCCAGCCCGCGCCACGCCGGCTTGGCCGCGTCCGCCGCCAGCAGCCGAATGGCGCCGGCCGCGAGCACGAGCCCGATGGGCAGGTTGACGAAGAAGATCGCGCGCCAGCCGACGAGCTCTGTGAGCGTTCCTCCGAGCAGGACCCCGACGGCGGCGCCGGCGCCGCCGGCCGCGCCCCAGCCGGCGAGCGCGGTGGCGCGCTCGCCACCCGCGCGGAAGGCACCCATGATGATCGACAGCGCGGCCGGCGAGAGCAGCGCCGCGCCGAGGCCCTGTGCGGCGCGCGCCGCGAACAGCGACGTGGCGTCACCCGCGGTCGCGGCCGCCAGGGAGGCGATCGTGAAGACGCCGAGGCCGGCCAGGAGCACGCGCCGGCGCCCAAGCAGGTCGCTGGAGCGGCCGCCGAGGAGCAGCAGGCTGCCGAAGATCAGCGAGTAGCTCGTGATCGTCCAGCCGATGTTGCCGCGCGCGATCGACAGATCGCGCGCCATGTCCGGCAGCGCGACGTTCACCGCCGAGATGTCGAGGATGACCATGAGCTGCGCGACGCAGAGCAGGGTCAGTAGCACCCGGCGCGACGTGGCGGGCTCGGAGGCGGAGGCTGGGTCGGATGCGTGACGGCGGCGATGCATGACGGCTCATCAACTCAGACGACGATGTCCGAACTAGTAGATCAGACAGCAATGTCCGACGTCAAGTGGGCGCCGCCTCGGGCAGCCGTGCGCGGCCTGGCAGCGCCGCGCGTACCGCGCGGGTTTGGCATTCACAGCCGTGGGCCATCATCTGAGGGGATGAATGTCGTCGTGGACAACAGCACCGGCGGCGACGAGCTGCTGGCCGCGAGCGTCGCCGAGGGGCTGCGCGCCCGCGGATACGCGGTCGAGGTGCGCGAGCCCGAGCCGGCGTCGATGTTCGACACGTCCGTGCACCTCGTTTCGACCGGGATCGTGCTCCGCGTCGACGAGCGCCCGCCGCGCGACGAGCTCGGCAAGATCTCCGAGGTCGTGCGCGGTGCGCTGCTGCGCCACCCGAGCCTGCGGCGCCGCACGCGCGCCGTGCCGGTCGCGGTCGGGATGGGCGGCCAGGTCCTCACCTGGATCGACGTCTTCGACTAGAGCGCCCGCGCGCGGCCGCGCAGGAACGCGCGCTCGGCGTCGTTGGCGGTGCGCGCGATCGCGGCCTCGTAGGCGCTGCGCGCCTGGCCGGCGCGGCCGAGGCGCCGCAGCAGGTCTGCGCGGATCGCGTGGAAGAGGTGGGAGTCGTCGAGGTCGAGCTCGTCGACGAGCGCGAGTGCGGCGGCCGGGCCCTCCACCTCTGCGACGGCGACGGCGCGGTTGAGCGCCACGACCGGCGTCGGCGCGCGCGCGAGCAGCTGGTCGTAGAGCGCCACGATCTGGCTCCAGTCCGTCGCGGCGGCGGTCGCCGCGTCGCTGTGGACGGCGTTGATCGCGGCCTGGATCTGGTACGGCCCCGGCTCGTTGCGCCGCAGGCAGCGCCGCACGATCGCCTGCCCCTCGCGGATCAGCTCGCGGTCCCAGCGGCCACGGTCCTGCTCGGCCAGGGTGACGAGCTCGCCGCCGGCGCCCGTGCGGGTCGCGCGACGCGACTCGACGAGCAGCATGAGCGCGAGCAGCCCCATCACCTCCGGCTCGTCGGGCATGAGCGCGCTCAGCAGCCGCCCGAGCCGGATCGCCTCGGCGCAGAGGTCCTCGCGCACGAGCTCGCCGGCCGTCGCTGTGTGGCCCTCGTTGAAGATGAGGTAGATCACGGCGAGCACGGCCTGCAGGCGCGCCGGCAGGTCGGCCTCGTACGGCACGCGATAGGGGATCTTCGCGCCGCGGATCTTCGCCTTCGCGCGCACGAGCCGCTGTGCCATCGTCGGCTCGGGGACGCCGAACGCCCGCGCGATCTCCACGGTCGTCAGCCCGCCGAGCAGGCGCAGCGTGAGCGCGACCTGCGCCGCCGTGCGAAGCGCGGGGTGGCAGCACGTGAAGATCAGCCGCAGGCGCTCGTCGCGCACGGGGCCCTCCTCGTCGGGGACCGGCTCGTCGCGGGCGTGCAGCAGCGCGGCCTGGGCGTGGCGGTCCTCGCGCGAGGCCTCGCGCCGCAGGCGGTCGATCGCGCGGTTGCGCGCGGTCGTGATGATCCAGCCGGCGGGACTCGGCGGAAGCCCGCTCGACGGCCATCGCTGCACAGCCGCGGTGAACGCGTCCTGGACCGCGTCCTCGGCCACGTCGATGTCGCCGAAGACCCGGACCAGGACCGCCACCGCGCGGCCGTACTCCTCGCCGAAGACACGCTCGACCTCGGCGGCGGCGACGGCCGTCACGCCGCCTCCTCAGGCCTCGTCGTCGTCCCGGAACGGCCGCACCTCGATCGGGACGCGGCACGCGAGCGTCGCCTTGCGGCCCCATTCGAGCGCGGCGTCGAGATCGGGCGCCTCGATGACCCAGAAGCCGCCGACGTGCTCCTTGCCCTCGGCGAAGGGGCCGTCGGTGACGAGCACCTCGTCGTCGCGCACCTGCAGGACGGTAGCCGTGTGCGACGGGTGCAGGCCGCCGCCGAAGACCCACGCGCCGGCGGCCTTCATCTCGTGGTTGAGCGCGTCGACGTCCGCGTAGACCTGATCGATGTCCAGATCATCGGGCGGCTCGTCCTCGGGGTGGTACACGGCGAGCTGGTACTGGGTCATGGAGCTTCCTCCTGTGGATGGTGTTCCGGCGCGGCCGGCCTCTCACCCTCTACACGAACGCCGCAGGGCTAGATCGACATCTCGAAGGATCTTCTCTCGGTGCCGGCGAGCTCAGCGCGCCGGGTCGATCTCGGCCCGGAGCGCCGCCGACGGGTAGACGCTCGCGCCCGCCGCGCGGACCTGCTCGGACAGCACCCCGTCGGAGGTCACGACGCGAACCGAAGCCGTGTCGGGCTCCGCGCGCACGCGGCGCACGATCTCGTCGTCGGCGGAGTTGGCCCGTGCGCGCTGCGCGTGCGCGACCTCGATGACGGTCGATCTGATCGGCGGGCGCGGCGGCTGCTCGAAGACGACCGTCACGTCGTGTCCGTCGGCCGCCGACCAGCGCTCGAGCAGGTCGACGAGGCGCACCATCGCGGCGTGGCGGTCGCGCCACCAGCCGTCCGGGCGCGTCCCGATGACGTTCATGCCGTCGACGATCCACCGCACGGCGCGCGGTGCCCCGTCCGGTGCCGCTAGCGCCGGCGGCGGTCGCGCAGGCGGGCGACCAGCCGCGTCTCGGCGTTGAAGGCGGCCTTCGTGGCATGGTCGGCGCCCGACGCGTCGGGCGGCAGCAGCGCGTCGGCGCCACGGAGCGTCGCCGCGGGAAAGCGCCCGACGGTGGCATCCGTCCAGACGCGGCGCAGCGGCTCGATCTCGTGCGTGTCGAGGAGCTCGAAGATCCAGCGGACGAGCTCGCCGTTGGAGGCGCCGGTGGGCGGCGTGCCGGCCATGGCGCGAAGGCTACTGCGCGCGCGGTGCGCGCCAACCGTCTAGTCCTTGTAGGGGTCGAACGTGTCCTCGCCCGCCATCGCGACCCCGATCGGGTACAGGCGGTGGACGATCTCGATCGTGTCGCCGTGCGCGGCGAGGACCAGGTCGAGGCGCTTGTAGGCGTCCGGCGCCTCGTCGGCGGCGCCGCCGCGCAGCTCGATCCCGCCGCCGGCGAGCCGCGCCCGGACGGCGGCGAAGTCGATCGCGCCCTCCTTCACGCGCCCGCGGCGCTTGACCATCTTGCCGGCGGGGTGCAGTGGGCACAGCGTGAACCGCTCGCGCTCGGCGATGCCGGCGCGCTCGCGCTCGTGGCGGTAGTGCGACCACGTGACCCAGAACGCGCAGTCGCGCGCGCCGCACTCGGCGCGGTTGCCCACCCGGCCGGCGGCCCTCGTGCGCGACATCGCGCGCCCGGCGCCGTGGACCGTCGAGTACAGCAGCCCTTCGCCCTCGTCGCTCTGCGTGCCGCGCAGGATCACCGACGGCTCGCCCATGGTCGCGCCGACGAAGCCCTCCTGACCCGGGAAGGCGGGTGTGCAGCCCTTGCGGATGACCCATGTATCGGCGCCCATGTGCTGCTCGCGCCAGGCGAAGTTGTGGTGGTTGTGAACCTCGTAGGTCGAACTCGCGCCGAGGATCTCGAGCACCTTCCCGACCACGTCGTCGCGACCGGCGTAGGCGTACTCGCCGGCGAGGCTCATCGCCGCGATGTAGTCGTGCCCGAGGGCCGAGTCGACGGGCAGCAGCACGGGAGGCGAATCCATCTCGCCGGCGGGGCCGCGCTCGTCGAAGCGCCGGCCGGCGGCCAGCGCGAGGAAGCCCGAGGCCGTCTTGTGGCCGAAACCGCGAGAGCCGAAGTGCACGCCGACCCAGACGAAGCCGTCGTCGCCCGCGAAGAGGTCGACGTAGTGGTTGCCGGCGCCGACGGTGCCGAGCTGGTTGCGGGCCATCTGCACCAGCTTGCGCTGCGGGTGGAAGTCGGCGCGCTGGATCGCATCGAGCACCGGATGATCGACGCGCTCGGCGTTGGAGCGCCCGATCCCGAACGAGATCCGCTTGAAGACCTCGTCCATGATCCGCGGCAGGGCGGGGCGCACGTCGTCGACGAGGACGTCGGTGCGGACCGCCTTGTTCCCGCAGGCTATGTCGTAGCCGACTCCGGACGGCGAGATGTGGCCCGGATAGGCCAGCACGCCGCCGATCGGCTGCGAGTAGCCGACGTGGCCGTTCGGCGCAGATCGCGCCGGCGACCGCCTCGCCGGCCTCGGCGCAGCGGCGCAGCTGCTCGACGGCGCGCGGCTCCACGTCGCCGCGCACGGTGATCGGGATGCCGGACATGCTCGACATCGTGACGCTCGCCCCGGCTCGCCGCCAGGTGGGTTCGAACCCGTGGCACGACGGCATCTGGCGTTCGCTGCGATCGGCTTGCGCAGCTCGACCGCGTGCCTTACGGTAAGTCGCGCGATGACCTCCACCGCCTACACGACGCACATGCTGATCCACGGTACGTCCGTTGCCGGCGGTGCCTCGTGCCGGCCGAAGCCCGAGCTCGCACAGCGCACCCACGACGCGGCCGGCGGCGTCTAGCGGGAGGTCACTCAGATGGCTCCCGCGACGATCGCGGGAGCCGCGCCCCAGGCCCGGAACGGGCGTGGAACGGCGTGGGACCGCGATTCCATCATCATCGCCATCCGCGAGTGGGTGGCCACATACGGCGAGCCGCCGCGAGCGGCCGACTGGAACCCCTCCTCGGCGAAGTGGTCCGGACAGCTGTGGCGCGTCGAGCGCTACCGCGCCGGCCGTACCGACGGATCGCCCTGGCCCGCGCTGAACTCCGCCAAGCGCCCGTTCGGCGGGTCGCTCAACGAGGCGATCCGTGCGGCGGGCTTCGAGCCGGCCAGGCCCGGGCCCAGGCGGCGCACCGGCGTCGACCCCGAGCAGGCGCACCGGGCCGTCATGAGCCCGGAGGCACGCGCGATGGTCGCCGCCGCGCTCGCGCAGGCGCGCGAGGGCGAGCGGCGCATCGCGCTTCTCGAGGCTCGGCTCGCACGCGCCGGTGAGCGCGCGGAGCGGGTGACCGCCGGGCGCGACGCCGCCCGCAGGGCGGGCCGCGGGGCCGCCGCCCAGCCGAAGGTCGTTCGCGAGCGCGTCGTCGACGACGCCGCGGTCGCCCGTGCCGAGCGCCGGGCGGCGGGCGTGGCGGCGAAGGCCGAGGCGACCGCCCGCGACGCCCGCGAGAAGCTCGCCGAGGCCAGGATGGACGCGGCCGAGGCGCGCGCGGCGGCCAAGCGGATGGCGTCGAAGCTCGAGCGGGCCGAGGCGACGATCGGGACGCTGCGCGGCGAGCGTTGCGAGCTGAAGCTGGCCTGCGACCGCCTGGCCGACGAGCTCGTGGTCGCCGAGCGGCTGCTCGAGCGGGCGCCGGTCGAGGACGACAGGGCGCCTGCGCTCGTCAGGGTGCGCGAAGAGGCGCCGGAGGCGGGCGAGGTACGCGCCGCGCAGGCGGCGCCCGCGCGCGATCGCCGGGCCGCCGCGGAGGCCGAGCTGCGTGCCGCGCGGGCCGAGCGCGAGCTGCGGGAGACCGTGGCCGCGCTGCGCGGCGAGGCGCGCCGGCTCACTCCCGCGGAGCTCGCGGAGCTGCGCCTCGACGGTCCGGCCGGCCCCAGCGTCATGGCGGAGGCGCTCAAGGCCCTCGCCGCGGCGCGCCGCACGAACAACCCGGCGCGCATGCAGGACGCCCTGCGGCGCGTCGCGCAGGCCGCCGTCACGTGGCAGGAGCGGATCTAGGTCCGCTCCTGCCCGCGGCGGCGGACGGACGAGGTCGAGCTCGCGCAGGCACGTGGCCGACGTCCATCGCGAAGCCGTGCGTCTCGTGGGCGTCGGTCTGACGATGAGCCGGTCGGCGCCCAGACGGAGCCGCCTCGCTGCCGTCGACGAGCGTGCTGACCTCCGGGCGCGGGAGGCGGTGCGCGTCGCAGAGGTCGCGCATGAGCGCCTCGAGGTGGGAGCGCGCAACGACCGGCTCGTCGCGCACGCGGCGCTCCAGGGCGAAAACGCACACGATCCGGCTACGCCCGCGGCGCCGGCAATCCCGACCGCACGTGTCCCACGATCGCCGCGGCTGTGGCCGGGCGCAGGTCGGAGAACGTCCAGCGCTTGCCGTGGCGCGGCTGCACGCGCAGCCGCGCGCGCGAGCGGCGCGGCCAGGCGAGAGACTGCTCGGCACCCGCGGTGTCGCGGAAGCGCAGCGAGCGGACGCGGTTGCCGACGGCGTCGTCGAGCAGCCACAGCAGGCGACGGTCGGTGACGGCCAGCAGCGTGCTCGGGCTCGCCCAGGTGGCCGCCGGCGTGACGAGCTGCACCGGCTCGTCGGGCTCGAGGGCGTCGAGCAGCTCGCGCCCGAGCGCGCGGCGCATCGCGTCGGGCAGCCACGCCCCGGGACCGCGCGGCACGGCCGCGCGCGCCGGATCCCGGCCGCCGGGCCCGTGAGCCCTCGTCGCGCGAGCCCGCGCGGCTCCCGGCCGTCGTTCCGAGCGCAGCAGCTCGAAGGCCACGTTGAGCTGGATCATCCGCGCCGCCCCGGGCTCGCCGGCGCGATCGGGATGCCACTGCTTGGCGAGCTCGCGGTAGGCGCGCGTCACATCCTCCAGCGACGCGCCGGGATCGAGGCCGAGCACCGCGTACGGGTCCATCCGCGTATTCAAGCGCGGCGCGTGGTGGGCGCCGCTCTATCCTGAGCGAGTGGCCGCGACGCCGACACCCGAGGGCATCCCGCAGCGCCTCGCTGCGATCCGCGCGCAGATGAATCTGCTCGCGGACTACCTTTGACCCGGTCGCGCTGGGCGAGCGAGTCTCGCTGCTCGAGGGGCAGATGTCCGACGCCGGCTTCTGGGACGACCAGGAGGCCGCCGCGAACGTCAGCGCCGAGCACGCGCGGGCGAACCGGCGCCTGGAGGAGTTCCGCAGCCTGCAGGCCGACGTGGACGACCTCGGCGAGATGGCCGAGATGGCCGAGGAGGACCCCGAGATCGCCGCCGAGCTCGAGGAGCAGCTCGCGCCCGTCGAGCGGCGCCTCGCCGCGCTGGAGGAGCAGCGCCTGTTCTCCGGCCGCTACGACCAGGGCGACGCGCTCGTCACCGTGAACGCCGGCGCCGGCGGGACCGACGCCCAGGACTGGGCGGAGATGGTGCTGCGCATGGAGATGAAGTGGGCCGAGCGGCGCGGCTTCAAGGTCGAGCTGCTCGAGGCCAGCCCCGGGGAGGAGGCGGGCATCAAGTCCGCGAGCTTCCGCGTCGAGGGCGACAACGCCTACGGCCTGTACGCCGCCGAGAAGGGCGTGCACCGGCTCGTGCGCCTGTCGCCGTTCGACTCGGCCAACCGCCGCCAGACGTCGTTCGCCGGGGTCGAGGTCGCACCGGTCATCGAGGACGCCGGCGTGGTCGAGATCGACTCCGACGACCTGCAGGTCGACACCTACCGCGCGTCGGGCGCGGGCGGCCAGCACGTCAACAAGACCGACTCCGCCGTGCGGATCACGCACCGGCCGAGCGGGATCGTGGTGCAGTGCCAGAACGAGCGCTCGCAGACGCAGAATCGCGAGGTCGCGATGAAGATGCTGCGCTCCAAGCTCGTCGAGCGCGAGGAGCGCCGGCGCGCGGAGGAGATCGCCAAGGAGAAGGGCGAGGCGCAGGACGTGAACTTCGGCTCGCAGATCCGCTCCTATGTCCTGCACCCGTACACGATGGTCAAGGACCACCGCACCGAGCACGAGATGGGCGATGCCAACCGCGTCCTCGACGGCGATCTCGACGGCTTCGTGCGCGCCTACCTGCTGCGCAGCGCCGCCCGCGGTTGACCGCCTGCCACGCGGGTAGAAGACGCGCCATGAGCGTGGTCACGCAGGTCGCCGTCGTGTCAACGGCGAGGCCCAGGCAGGCCGATCCGGTGCCGCCGCGGCCGGCGACGCAGCTCTTCCCCAGCGGCGACGGGCGGCGCGCGATCACGACCGTCTCGTCGCAGCCGACCATCCGCCGGCCGCGCCGGTAGCTCAGGCGCCGCGCAGCGCGGCGAGCCGCGCGACGAGCTCGTCG
>DATMJM010000239.1:0-24115 GCA_035553935.1 Solirubrobacteraceae bacterium | reverse complement strand
CGGCACGGTGTACCGCGTGCAGAACTTCGCCGACCGATCGGCCTTCCCGGGCCAGAGGATCCGCGTCTTCACGCTCGGCGACCCCGATTTGATCCGCAAGTCGACAACCGACGACAAGCTCTTCGCCGGCGCGATCCTGCTCGGGTTCTTCCTCCTGGCGATCGCATGCGCCGTGCTGGTCTCGCGCACCCTGCAGCAGCAGATAGCGGCCTTCCTGGCGGCCGCGCGGCGGCTGGCGAGCGGCGACTTCTCGGCGAAGGTGCCGACCGTCGGCCGCGACGAGTTCGCCGCTCTCGGAGACGAGTTCAACAAGATGTCGCGCGAGCTCGAGCGGCGGCTCGGCGAGCTCGGGCAGGAGCGCGAGCGCGTGCAGAGCTCGATGCGCCGCCTCGGCGAGGCGGTCGGCGCGAACCTCGATCGCGACGCGCTGCTGGAGCTCGTCGTGCAGACGGCCGTCGACGGCGTCGGCGCCGACGGCGGTCGCGCCCGCATCCGGCTGAACGGCGGCGCGGCGCTCCAGGAGCGCTCGCGCGTCGGCACGATCAACGGCCTCGAGGCGCTCGTCGACTGGGTCGAGGCGGAGGCGATGCACAGCGGCGGCGTGCGCCAGGCGTCGGCGGATGCGGCGCACGCGATCGCCACGCCGCTGCGCAGCGCCGATGGACGCGCAGAGATCATCGGCGTGGAGAGCGTGTGGCGCGCCGGGCGGGCGTTCGGCCCGAGCGACCTCGAGCTGGTGACGTACCTCGCCGCGCAGGTCGCGCGGTCGATGGAGAACGTCGAGTCCTACGAGATCGCCACGCGCGAGTCGGTGACGGACGACCTCACCGGCCTGAGCAATCGCCGCGCCTTCGACGGTGAGCTCGCCGGCGAGGTCGAGCGCGCGAAGCGGATCGGCAACGACCTGGCGCTCGTGCTGCTCGATCTCGACGACTTCAAGGCCATCAACGACACCTACGGCCATCCGCAGGGCGACCTCGTCCTGCGCGAGGTCGCCCGCGTGCTGCGCGAGACCTCGCGCGAGATCGACCACCCCGCGCGCTACGGCGGTGAGGAGCTCGCCGTCATCCTGCCGGGAACCGATCTCGACGGCGGGTTCAACCGCGCCGAGCGCATCCGCGAGCAGATCGGGCAGCTCCGGATCGCGCGGCTCGACGGGCGAGGCATGCTGCGTGTCACGACGAGCTGCGGCGTCGCCTCCGCGCTGCCGGCGGCCGTGGACGCCAAGAAGCTGCTGGATGCCGCCGACAAGGCGCTCTACAAAGCCAAGCGCAGCGGCAAGAACAGGACCGAGCGCGCCGACGGCGACGACGACGGCCGCGCGAGGTAGGCTGTCGGCGAGATGGGACTGCTGGACGACGCCATCCGCGAGCATCTCGAGCTCAAGCGGCGCCGCGGCGCAGACGCCGGTGAGGTCGCCCGGCTGGAGACCGAGGCGCTCGGCCCGGTGCGCCGGTCGGCCGAGGGCGTGCCCGAGATGGCCGACACATTCGACTCCGGCGAGGACGCGGAGGAGGAGGCCGGAGCGCCGCCGCCGTTCGCGCACGACCGGCCGTCGGTCACTCCTCCGCCGACGCGGGAGGCCGCGGACCTCGCTCCGCCGCCCGAGGCCGCGACGCGGCGGGAGGGCTTGGGCGCCGATCCGTCGCCCGTCATTCCGCCGCCGACGCGGGAGGACGCCGACGTGGATCCGCCGCCCTTGGCGACGCCGCCCGGGCGCGAGCCCCTCGATCTCGATCCGCCGCCCGCAACGCCCCCGCCGGCTCGCGAGCCCGTCTCCTACGAGCCGCCGCCGCTTCCGCCGCCGCCTGCGCGCGAGCCGTGGAAGCCGGAGTCCGAGCCGGAGCCGCCCGCCGACGAGGCCGAGCAGCCGCCCTCGCTGTTCTCGCGCCTGCGCCCCGGACGCAGGCACAAGCGCGGGATCGAGCCCGAGGAGCCGGAGCAGCCGTCCGCCGGCGATCGCGATCGCGAGCCGTACGACCGGCCGGCGTCGCCGCCGGTCGCGTATCCGGACGCGCCGCCGCCGGCCGCGCACGAGCCCGACATCGTGCCCGCCGACGACGAGCCCGGCGGTGAGGACCTGCTCGAGGAGACCCCGGAGTTCCTCGAGGAGACGCCCGAGCACGACCGCCTCTGGTTCGAGCAGCGGCCCCCGCGCGATTTCAACTTCGACGACTGACCGCGAGCAACCGGTGCGGCGCCGCCTCACCTGGCTCGACGTCTTCACCGACGTGCCGCTGGCGGGCAACCAGCTTGCCGTCGTGCACGACGCCGACGGCCTCGACGACGACACGATGCTCGCCTTCGCGCGCGAGACGCAGCTGTCGGAGACGACGTTCGTGCAGTCGCCGACCGCGCCGGGCGCCGACTACCGCAACCGCATCTGGGCGATGCCCGGCGAGCTGCCGTTCGCCGGTCACCCCTCGCTCGGCACCGCTGTCGCGGTCGCGCGTGCGAGCGGGCGCGAGAAGGCGCGCTATGTCCAGCAGACGCATGCCGGCCTGCAGCCCGTCGAGGTTCGGCTCGACGGCGATCGCGCGCGGGCGTCGATGCTGCAGGAGCCGCCGGACTTCGGCGCGCGGCCGAGCCCGGCCGACGTCCTGGCCGCCGCCGGGCTGCCGGTGTCCGCCGCCGACCCGCAGCTCGAGCCGCAGGTCGTCTCGACCGGCTTCGCTCACCTCATGGTCCCGCTGAAGGACCGCGCCGCGCTCGCCGCTGCCGCTCCGCAGCGGGACGCGATCCGCGCCCTGCTCGAGCCGATCGGGGCGATGGTCCTCTATCTCGCCGACCTCGACGTCGACCACGGCGCCGCGCGGGCCCGCGGCTTCTTCCTCGATCCTCGCGGCGTCACCGAGGACCCGGGCACCGGCTCGGCGGCGGGGCCGCTGCTGGCCTACCTGCGCGACCGCGATCCGGCGACCGAGCGGCTCGTCGTGCATCAGGGCGTCGAGATGGGGCGCCCGAGCCGGATCGACTGCGAGTGGGCCGACGACCGTCCGCGGGTGTCAGGCGACGTCGTTGTGATCGCCGACGGCGAGGTCCGGCTCGGAGGCTGACGGCCCCGCACCGTTGGCACGTGGCAGCACCTCGACGGGTCCCTCGATCCACGCCTGCACGTGGTCGCCGGGATGCCACGCGGGATAGCCGAGCCGCCGCGAGCAGATGACCTGCCCCGACGCCAGGCGCAGCCCGACGAGCTGGTCATGGCCGAAGAAGCGCCGCGTCACGACCTCCGCGTGCGCGGCGCTGGCAGGTCCGCTGACGCCGATGGCGACCGACTCGGGCCGCACTAGCACGTCGCACGCGCCGTCGACGCCGCCCGCCGGCAGCGTTCCGAGCTCGCAGCTGGCGCGGCCGTCGCGGGCGTCGCCCGGCAGTACCTCGATGTCGCCGAGAAACTCCGCCATCCAGCGCGAGGCCGGACGCAGGTAGACCTCCTCGGGCGTCCCCGCCTGTTCCACGCGGCCGTCGCGCATCACGGCGACGGTCTCGGCGATGCTCATCGCCTCCTCCTGGTCGTGCGTGACGAACAGCGCCGTCACGCCCGCCGTGCGCAGGATCTGCGAGACCTCCTGGCGCAGCCGGTCGCGCAGCGAGGCGTCGAGGTTCGAGAACGGCTCGTCGAGCAGGACGAGGTCGGGCGTCGGCGCCAGCGCGCGCGCCAGCGCGACGCGCTGCTGCTGGCCGCCCGACAACTCGTGCACGGGGCGCTTCTCCGCACCGCCGAGACCGACGAGCTCGAGCGTCTCGCGGACCCGGCTCGGATCGGGCCTGCGGCCCAGCCCGTAGCCGACGTTGCCGGCGACGTCCATGTGCGGAAAAAGCGCGTAGTCCTGGAAGACCATCCCGATCCGCCGCTCCTCCGCCGGGACGAAGCTGTCCGCGCTCGAGAGGATCCGGCCGCCGACGACGATCTCGCCGGCATCGGGGCGCTCGAGGCCGGCGATCAGTCGCAGGGTCGTCGTCTTGCCGCAGCCGCTTGGGCCGAGCAGCGCGCACGTGGCGCCGGCGCGCAGCTCGAGGTTCGCTCCGTCGACCGCGCGAACGGCGCCGAAGGCCTTGCGCACACCGTGCAGCCGCAGGCCCACGCACGGCGGAGCGAGCCCGCCGCCGTTCGCGACCCCGTTGGCGTTCGTCGTTGGCATGGCTACCTCCCGACGCTTCCCTTCGCACTCAGAAGGTACAAAGGCGGCGCCGCGATCAGGAGCAGAAGCAGGGCCGGGATCGCGCTGGCCTCGAAGAAGCCGAAGGACGTCTGGCGCCAGACGTCGGTCGCGAGCGTGTCGAATCCGATCGGCGCCAGCAGGAGCGTGGCGGGTAGCTCCTTGAGCGCGTGCAGGAACACGAGCGCCGCGCCACCGAGCACGCCGCTCGCCACGAGCGGCGTGGTGATCGTGCGCAGCACCGCCAGCGGGCTGCGGCCGAGGCCGCGCGCCGCCTCCTCCAGGCGCGGCGGCACCTGCAGCAGCGACGCGCCGACGGGGCTCACCGCGAGCGGCAGGTAGTGGATCGCCAGCGCGAAGACGAGCACCGCGAGCGTCTGGTACAGCGGCAGCGCCACGCGCGTCGTGAAGAACACGAGCGCGAGCGCCACCACGATCCCCGGCAGCGCGTAGCCGGCGTAGCCGACGCGCTCGACGAGCCGCGTCACGAGGCTCGGGTAGCGGACGGCCAGCAGCGCGACGACGATCGCCGCGAGGCTCGCCGCCAGCGCGGCGGCGGCCGCGGCCAGCAGCGAGTGCCAGCCGTTGGAGGCGAGCGCGCCGAGCTCCAGGCCGCTGGAGACCTGCTTCGTCGCCCAGTAGGCGAGCACGCCGACCGGCAGCACGAGCGCGATCCCGGCGACGGCGGCGCAGAATCCCAGCGCCGGCCAGCGCCAGCGCCCGAGCCGCACGGGCGCGGCCGGCCGCGGCGTGCCCGGCGAGGCGCGGTGCAGCACGCGCGCGGAGCGCACGCGCGCGTACACCGCGAACAGGACGAGCATGACGAGCACGAGCACCATGCCGAGCGCCGCCGCCTCCGTGCGGCCGAAGCCGGACTGGTAGGCGACGTAGATGTCGTGCGTGAAGGAGTTGAAGCGCATGATCGACACCGCACCGAAGTCGCTGAGCACGTAGAGCGCGACGAGCACGCCGCCCGCGCCGATCGCCGGCGCGAGCTGGGGCAGCACGACGCTGCGAAAGACGTCGCGCTGGCCGCGGCCCATGACCCGCGCGGCCTCCTCGAGCGCGGGGTCCATCCGCTGCAGCGCGCCGCGCAGCGGGATCAGCACCAGCGGATAGGTGAACAGCGTCAGCACGAGGAAGGCGCCGGTGAAGCCGTAGATCGACGGCAGCCGCTCGACGCCGAGGAGGTCGGCTAGCGCGCCGCGCGGACCGAGCGCGGAGACGAACAGGTACGCGCCGATGTAGCTCGGGATGACGAGCGGCAGCGTCAGCAGCGTCGCCCAGATGCGCCGCCCCGGCAGGTCGGAGCGGACCGTCAGCCAGGCGAGCGGCACCGCGATCGCGATCGCGGTCGCCGTGACCGCGGCGGCGAGGCCGAGGCTGCGGGTGATCAGGCCGAGGGTGCGGTCCGTGAGCACCGCGTCGAGCGCCGCGCCGGCGTCGTCGAGCACCGCGACGACGAGGTACAGCGCCGGCAGCGCCGCGCCGAGGCCGACCGCGAGCCCGAGCGCCAGCAGCACGAGCGGCGGGCGCCGCGCGCCGAGGACACGCCCCGGCGCCGGCTGCCGGCGCCGGGGCGTGTCCTCGGCGCCGGCAGCCGGCGGCCGAGCGCGCGTGCTGGCGCCGCGGCGTCCACGCCTACAACGCTCCGGTCTCCCGCATGAGCTTCAGCGTGCCCTTCAGGTCGCCGAGCTGGGCGAGGTCGACGTCCGGCGCCGGAATCTCCTCGAGCGGGATGAGCTCCTCGGGCGCCTGCACGCCGTCGACGAGCGGGTACTCCTTCGAGCTGTCGGAGAAGTAGCGCTGCGTCTGCGCCGAGAGCATCTGGCGCACGAACGCGAGCGCCCGGTCCTTGTGCTCGGAGGAGGCGAGCACGCCGACGCCCGAGACGTTGACGAGCGACCCGAGGCCGTCCTTCGGGAAGTGGACCTTGACGGGATAGTCGGGGTCCTCTGCCTGCGCCTCGGCGACGTAGTAGTGGTTGATGAGGCCGACGTCGATCTCGCCCTTGGCGATCGCGTCGCGCACCGGGATGTTGGAGTCGTAGACCTGCGCGTCGTTGGCGACCATGCCCTCGAGCCACCTCCTCGCGACGTCCTCGCCCTCGACGAGCCGCAGCGCCGTGACGTAGCCCTGCAGCGAGGCGTTCCTGGGTGCCCACCCGACGCGGCCCTTCCACTTCGGCTCGGTCAGCTCCAGGGGCGAGTCGGGCAGCTCGGAGCGCGCCACGTCGGGGCCGTACGCGATGACCCGCGAGCGGCCGGTCACGCCCACCCAGGCGCCGGCCTGCGACCGAAAGCCCTGGTCGACCTTCGCCAGGATGTCGGCCGGCAGCTTGACCAGCAGGCCGGCCTTCTCGACGGCATCGAGCGATCCCGCGTCCTGCGCGAAGAACAGGTCCGCGGGCGAGTTGCGGCCCTCTTCGACGATTGTCGCCGCGAGCGACGGGCTGTCGCCGTAGCGGGTCTTGACGTCGAAGCCGGACGCGTCCTCGTACTGCTTGACCGCCGGGCTGAGGATCGGTGCGATGCGCCCGGAGTACAGCGTCAGCGCGTCGTCGTCGCCCGACCCGCATGCGGTGAGCCCGCCGAGCAGGGCGGCAAGTACGGTGATCGGCGCAAGGCGACGACGGATTAGCATGCTCGGCGCTCTCCTCCTCGGGTCGGTACGGCCTGGATCAGCGGGCGCATCTTAGGCCAGCCTAACGCCTCCTGTCGTGACGACCCGCCGACTCCTCCTCCTCGCCGCCGCCGCCTGCCTGGCGCTCGCGGCCGCCTCGCTTGCGATCGCCGCCGAGCCGGTCTACGACGCGTGGTCATGGCTCGTGTGGGGGCGCGAGCTGACCGACCTGGACGTCGACATGACGACCGGGCCGTCGTGGAAGCCGCTGCCGGTCCTGCTGGCCGCGCTGCTGTCGCTCGCCGGTGACGCCGCTCCGGAGCTGTGGCTCGTGCTCGTGCGCGCGGCGTGGCTGGCGTCGCTCGGGCTGGCCGCCGAGCTGGCCGTCCACCTGACGGCGGGCAGGCCGCGCGCGCTGCGCGCGGCGGCCGGGGCCTTCGCCGCGGTGTGCCTCGTCCTGCTGTCCGACGAGGTCACGCCCTGGAACCGCCAGGTCGCAGGCGGGATGGGCGAGCCGCTGCTCGTCGCCTTCGTCCTCGCGGCCGTCCGCGCCGGCCTGGCCGGGCACGCGCGCACCGCGCTCGCGCTCGGTGCGCTGGCCGCCCTCCTGCGCGCGGAGGCGCTCCCGCTGCTCGCGCTGTACGGGCTGTGGTGCTGGCGCGCGCAGCCGCGCACGCGGCCGCTCGCGGTGGCGCTGGCGGCCCTGGTGCCGGCGCTGTGGGTCGCCCCGGACCTGCTCGCCGCCGGCGGCGCTGGCGCCGCGCGGGCGCAGACGCAGACGAGCGACCCGCTGGAGGCGCTCGGCTGGGCGCTCGCGCTGCCGCTCGCGGTCGCGTGGCCGCTCGCGATCGCTGCGCTCGCCGACCGCCGCGGGCGCCATGAAGCGCGGCAGCCCGGCGTGCTCGGCGGAGTGGGGCTGGCGGCGCTGGCGGCGCGGCCGCGGCCGGCGCTCGTCGCGCTGGCCGCAGCCGCTGGCGCCGTCACGGCGGTCGGCCTTCCCGGGCGCGTCGCGGAGGTGCCGCACGCGTGGCACAGCGCGGCGCGGATCAGCGACTCGCACGACCGCCTGAAGCAGCTCGCGGGCGCCGTCGGCCGCGACCGGCTGCTGGCCTGCGGGCGGCTGGCGACGAGCGACGCGCTCGTGCGCACGGCGCTGGCGTGGGAGCTCGGCGTGCCGCTCTCGCACGTCGTGAGCTTCGGCAGGCCGCCGCGCCTGTCGGGCGCGTTCGTGGTCGGCCTGCAGGCGTCGCCGCGCCTGCGCCGCGAGGTGCGCGCCGCGGCGACGCCGGTCGCCCGCAGCGGCGAGTGGAGCGTCTACTCGATCGACTGCCCGGCGACCGCCAGGCCGTCGCCTCCGCGCAGCGCCGGCGTCTCGGGCGCGTCGCGGTAGGGCTGGACGCGCGGGCGAGACTCCTCGTGGTACTCGTCGTCGGCATTGACCGCCCACAGATCGTGGGACGTCGCGTCGCAGGCGTTCTCGACCGCGCGCAGGGCGGTGAGCATGGAGTGATCGGAGTTGTTGTAGCGATGCAGCCCGTTGCGGCCGACCTGCTGGAGGTTCGTGATCGACTCCAGCCAGCCGCGAATCGTCGCGACGCGCGCCTCGTAGTCAGCGTCGTAGATCGGATAGGCCTTGGGCACGCGCACGACATGGCCGCGCTCGACGCGCTCGGCGGACGCCAGGCCGATCTCGTCGAGTTCACGCGTCGCGCGTGTGACGAGCGCGTCGTCGCTCGCGTTCCACAGGTCGTCGCCCTCGAAGCAGAAGTACTCCAGGCCGACGCAGGTGCGGTCCGGGTCGGGCACCATCGCCGGGCTCCAGGCGCGGAAGTTCTGGATCCGCCCGACGCGGACGCCCGGGTCGTGCACGTAGATCCAGTTGTCGGGGAAGAGGTCCTCGCCGCGTACGACGAGCGCGACCGTGAGGAAGTCGCGGTAGCGCAGCCCCGCGGCGGCGCGGCGCACGGCGTCGGGCGGCGGCGGGTCGGCCAGCGCGACGACGTCGCGCAGGGGCAGCGACGAGACGACGTCGCCGACCGCGACTCGATCACCCGCGCAGTGCACCGCCGCCACACGCTCGTCTCGCAGCTCGATCCGCGACACGCGCGAGCCGAGCCGGACCTGACCGCCGGCGCCGACGATCTCCGCCGCCATCGCCTCCCACATCTGGCCGGGCCCGAGGCGCGGGTAGTGGAACTCCTCGATGAGGCTGCGCACGTTCGCGCCGTCCTTGAGCAGCGCCGCGCGAACCACGCGCGAAAACGACAGCGCGCGGATCCGCTGCGCTGCCCAGTCGGCGCTGATCTCGGCCGTGGGGACGCCCCACACCTTCTCGGTGTAGCTCTTGAAGAACAGCTCGAACAGGCGCCGGCCGAAGCGGTCGCAGACCCAGTCCTCGAAGGTCTGCGGCGCGCGCCGCCGCGCCCGCCGCGCCAGCGCCGCGCCGTACGAGCCGCCGCAGCGCGCGAGCTCGAGCGGCCCGACCTTGCGCACGACGTCGGCGAGCCGCAGCGGATAGTCGATGAACCGTCCGCGCCAGTAGATCCGCGACAGCCGCTCGCGCACGAGCAGCTCCTCGCCCAGCACCTGCCGCCACAGGCGCTGGACCTCGTCGGACTTCGTGAAGAAGCGGTGGCCGCCGAGGTCGAACCGGTAGCCGTCGCGCACGACCGTGCGCGCCAGCCCGCCGACCTGATCGCCCGCCTCGAACACCACGACCGGACGCGCGGCCCGCGCGAGCACGTAGCCTGCGGTCAATCCCGCCGGTCCGCCCCCGAGCACGGCGAACGGCTCCCGTGAAGTGCCTCCCATGTTAGGCCACTCTAACTTAGGCTCTCCTAACTTGCTGACCGTCGTCATCCCAGCCACCGACGCGCCCCCCACGCTGCCGCGCTGCCTGGCCGCGCTCGCGCGCTCGGAGCAGGCCCACGAGGTGGAGGTCGTGGCCGATCCGGGGCTCGGCGGGCCGGCCGCCGCGCGCAACGCCGGCGTGGCGCGGACGCAGGGCGAGATCGTCGTGTTCATCGACGCCGACGTCGAGGTCCACCCCGACGCGCTGTGCCGGCTGCGGGCGGCACTCGACGCCGATCCGCGCCTCGACGCCGTCTTCGGTGCCTACGACGACCGGCCCGCCTCGCCGGCCGCGATCTCGCGCTTTCGCAACCTCCTGCACCACCACGTGCACACGTCATCGCCCGGCACGGCGAGCACGTTCTGGGCGGGCATCGGCGCGATCCGTCGCGAGGCGTTCGAGGCCGTCGGCGGCTTCGACGCGCGCCGCTACCCGCGGCCGTCGATCGAGGACGTCGAGCTCGGCATGCGCCTGCACGCCGCGGGTCGCCGCATCGCGCTCGAGCCCGCGGCGCGCGGCACGCACCTCAAGCGCTGGACGCTGGCGTCGATGCTGCGCACCGACTTCGC
Organism: Solirubrobacteraceae bacterium; assembly: GCA_035553935.1. Taxonomy (GTDB): domain Bacteria; phylum Actinomycetota; class Thermoleophilia; order Solirubrobacterales; family Solirubrobacteraceae; genus CADCVQ01. The sequence goes on along the minus strand of DATMJM010000239.1, from coordinate 13,910 downwards.
CGCCCGCGGCGCGCCGTGGGTGGCGCTGCGCCTGGAACGCGGCGGCGCCGGCGCCCGCGCGCTCAACCTCTCCTGGCGCCACCGCGTGGCGGCGGGCGCCGCCGTCATGGCGCTGGCCGCCGCGGCAACTGGCCGAGGACGCCTCGCGGCGGCCGCGGTCGCGGCGATGATGGTGCCCAACGCCGGCTTCTATGCGCTGCTCGCGCGCCTCGGCGGGCCGCGCCTCGCGCTCGCCGGCGTGCCGCTGCACCTCGTCCATCACCTCACGGCCGTGGCCTCCGTGCCCGCCGGCGTCGTGCTGTGGGCGCGCCGCGGACGGGCGACGGCATGACCGGCGGCGCGCTTCGCCTGGGCCTCGTCGGCTGCGGCCGGCTCGCCGAGCTCGGCTACGTGCCGGCGGCGCGCGCCGCGGACGGCATCGAGATCGTCGCGGTGGCCGATCCCGACCGCGCCCGCCGCGGGCTCGTGGCCGGCAAGCTCGGCGCCTCGGCGCACGCGCGGCCGGACGAGCTGCTGGACGCCACCACCCTCGACGGCGTCATCGTCTGCACGCCGCCCGAGGATCACGAGGCGGCGGCCGCCGCCGCCGCGCGATCCGGCCTCGCCGCGCTCGTCGAGAAGCCGCCCGCGCCCGACGCCGCCGGCGCGCTGCGGATCGCTGCACTGGCGCCCGCGCCGTGGATCGCCTTCAACCGCCGCTTCGACCAGGGCGTCGAGCTCGACCGGCGCGTGCCGGCGGACGGCGACCTCGAGCTGAACATGGTGCTGCACTACCGCCGCAAGTCGTGGCGGCCGGTCGCGCGCGGCGACGACGCGCTGCTCGACCTCGGGCCGCACCTCGTCGACCTCGCCCTCTACCTCACGCGCTCGCTGCCGCTCGCGGTGCGCGCGCACTGCACGCGCGAGCACGCCGGACTCGTGCTCGCGACGACGCGCGCGGAGGTCAAGATCGAGTGCGCGACCAACCGCCCGCACCACGAGCTCGTCGAGGTTCGCCGCGCCGATGGCGGGCGCGTGGCCCGCGCGGAGCGCGGTGGCCGGCTGCGCGCGGTCGCGGCGCGGGTGCGGCCGCTGGCGCACCCCCTCGTGCGCTCGCTGACGCTGCAGCTCGAGGCCTACGGCCGCGCGCTGCGCGGCGCGGACGCCGGCCCGCTGGCGAGCGCCGGCGAGGGCGCGGCCGTGATGCGCGTGCTCGACGCCGCGCGCCGCTCGGACGCGGTCGGCGGCGAGGCGGTTGCGGTCGAGGGCGTGCAGGTCACGTGATCTGCGTGCTGCAGTTCGACGCGGCGAGCGTCGCCGTCGTCGATCGCATGCTCGCCACCGGGCGCCTGCCGGTGCTCGCGGGGCTGATCGAGCGCGGTCGCCGCATCACGCTCGACACGCCCGCCGACCATTTCGCGGCGGGCGCGTTTCACACGCTCTACAGCGGGATCGAGCTCGCCGACCACGGGCTCTTCTATCCCTTCCAGTGGGACGCCGCCGCGCAGCGCGCCCGCTACATGACGGCGTTCCCGGCGCCGCCGGCGATCTGGGAGCGCCTCGCGCGCGCCGGGCTGCGGACGCTGGCGATCGATCCGTACGAGAGCCGCCCGCCAGGCGAGTGGAACGGCACCTACGTCTGCGGCTGGGGCTTTCGCGACCGCGTCGTGCTGCCGCGCTGGTCGCTGCCGCGCGACGCGGGGGCGCAGCTCGCCGCGCGCCACGGCCGCGGGCCGCACGCGACCGAGATCTTCGGCCGCCCGACCGCGCGCGAGCTGCTCGGCCTGCGCGCCAAGCTCGTCGCCGCGCCCGAGCGCGTCGCCACGGCCGCGACCGAGGCGCTCGCGCGCGACGCCTACGACCTCGCGTGGCTGACGTTCAGCGCGGCGCATCTCGCCGGACATCAGTTCTGGGACCTCTCCCAGCTCGCCGAGGAGCCGGCGGGCCGCGACCGCGCGCTCCTCGAGACGGCGCTCGAGGATGTCTACGGCGCCGTCGACAGCGCGTTCGGCCGCGTGCTGGAGACGCTGCCCGGCGACGCCGACGTCATCGTCACGTCGGCCGTCGGGATGGACGTCAACAGCTCGCGCGCGGACCTGCTGCCCGAGATGCTCGCAGCGGTGCTCGACGGCGGCCCGCTGCGCTCGGGTGGCGACGGAGGGGCGGGAGCGATCTGGCGCCTGCGCGCCGCGATCCCGCCCGCTGCGCGCGGCGCGATCGCCCGCGCGCTGCCCGATCGCGTCGCGCTCGAGCTGACGGCGCGCCTGGAGCTGCGCGGGATCGACTGGTCGCAGACGGCCGCGTTCTGCCACCCCGCCGACAACCAGGGCTACATCCGGCTGAACCTGCGCGGACGCGAGCGCGACGGCATCGTCTCCCCGAACGAGGCGGACGCGCTGCTCGACACCATCGGCGATGGCCTGCGGACGTTCGTCGACTCCGATGGAGCGCCGGCGGTCGCGCGCGTCGACCGCGTCGCCGAGCACCATGCCGGCGCGCGCGCCGGACAGCTGCCCGACCTCGTCGTGCAGTGGAGCGAGCGCCCGGCGACGACGCTCGCGGGCGTGCACTCGCCGCGGTTCGGGGACGTCATGCGGCGCGGCACCGGCAGCGGACGCTCGGGCAACCACACGCCGGGCGACGCGTGGGCGGTCGTTGCCGCCGGCGCGCACGAGCCGATCGAGCCGGGGCGCCCGCCGCGGCTCGCCGACGTCGCGGCGACGGTCGCCGCCGTCTGCGGCGTGCAGCGCGACGGGCTAGCGGGCGAGCCGCTGCTGCGCTAGCTCAAGCGCCGCGCCGGCCGCGACCGACGCCTGCGCGAGCGCGACGAGCGCCGCGACGCCGGCGCCCTCGCGCGCGCAGCCCCGCGCGAGCCGGCCGTAGAACGCGCGGCCGGCTGGCGCGCCGCCCGCGTCGCGGAAGGCGATCGCCCCGCGGCCGTAGCGCAGCTGCTGGCGGGCGAGCCCGCGAACGCCGAGCTGCGGGCGATGCACGACCACCGCGTCCGGCACGTGGCGCAGCAGCGCGCCGGTCGCGACGAGCCGCGCGCACCAGTCGCGGTCCTCGCCCGCCGCGAGCGAAAAGGACTCGTCGAACGGCAGCGCGGCGAAGGTCTCGGCGTGACAGGCGAGGTTGCACGTCGGCGCGAAGCGCAGCCCGCCGGTGGCCGCGTCGCGCGACGTGAGCATGAGCGTGTTGGCGAGCAGCTGCGCGGTGGCGGCGCAGGCGCCGGCCGCGGGGTCTGCGACCGTCGCGCCGGCGGCCGCGCCGCCCCCCGCGCAGGCCCGCGCGAGCCGCTGCGCCCAGCCGGGCGCGGGCGCGCAGTCGTCGTCGGTGAAGCAGATCACCCTCCCGCGCGCCGCGCGCGCGCCGAGGTTGCGCGCCGCGGCCGGGCCGCGGCCGCCGGCGCGCACGACGCGCGCGCCCGGCGCTTCGACGCTCCCGCCGGCGGCGGTGCCGTCGTCGACGACGACGACGTCGAGGTCGGCCTCGGCGTCCTGGCGCGCGAGCGCGGCCAGGCAACGCCGGAGGGCCGCGGGACGGTCGCACGTCGGCACGACGACGGAGATCACGCGCGCCTCCGCAGCGCGGCCGACGTGGCGGCGGTCGTGGCTGCGACGCCCGCGAGCATCGCCGCCGCCGCGCCGCTCGCTCCGGAGCCGGGCACGGCCAGCACGGCCGTCCAGGCGAACGCCGCCGCGCCGGCCGCCGCCCCCGCGAGCACGGCGCCGGGCCGCGCACGCACCGCGGCGAGCTGGTTGGCGAGCGCCCACAACGGCGCCAGCGCGGCGGCCGCGAGCGCGATCCGCAGCGCCCCGGCCGCGCCGCCGAACTGCTCGCCGAGCGCGCCCGCGAGCAGCGGCTCGGCGGCGAGCGCGGCGACCGCGCAGGCGGGCACCGCTACGCACGCGCACCAGACGGCGGTCCGCCGCAGCATGCGCTCGGCGGCGCGCGGATCGCTCGTGTGCGCGCGGGCGGCGCCGGGCAGCGCGACGAGCATCGTCTGCACGACGGCATAGGTGATCGCGAGCGCCGCGCCGGCGGCGATGGCCGCGTGCCCCGTTGCGACCGCTCCCGCCCCGGCGAGCGCGCAGGCCGGCGCGGCGCCGCGGTGGACGACCTGCGTCAGCACGCCGCCCGCCGCCTGCAGCCGCGCGAAGCGCAGCGCGCCCGCCGGCAGGTCCGCCCTGCGGCGGGCGCCGCGCAGCGCCGGCGCCGCCGTCGCCGCTGCGAGCACCAGCGCCGCGGCGGCGCCGAGCGCGATCGCGGCGAGCGCCCCGTCCAGGCCGGCGCTCGGATGCAGCGCGAGCGCGGCGGCGACGATGACGCCGTTCTCCAGCGGGTAGCGCAGGCTCCACGCGACGCTCCGCTCGACGCCGAGCGCGAGTTGCGACAGCAGCGTCGCGGCGGTGCCGAGCAGCGCGGCCGCGCCGACGAGCGCGACGTGCAGCGGCGCGACGGAGCCGGGCGCGAGCAGCGCGCCGACCAGTGCCGCGGCGCCGAGCGCCGCGAGCAGCCCGGCGCGCGTGCGGCCGATGCGCAGCACGAGCGCCCGCGCGACGTCACCGCGCCGTGTGCCGTCCAGCGGCGCGAGCACGCGTGCGAAGAGCGCCGGCCCGCCGATCCCGGTCGCCGTCGCGATCCCGGTGGCGACGGCGAGGCCGACGGCGAAGCCGCCGTAGTCGGCGGGACCGAGCGCGCGCGGCACGAGCAGCACGAGGGCAGCGAGCGTGAGCGCCTCGATTCCCTTGCCCGCGGCGCTTCCCAGGAGCGCCCTGCGCGGGAGCGCCACCGCGACCTGGTCTGTCACGGCGCGCAGGCTATCCGCGAGCCGCCGTCAGTGCGGCCCGCGCGCGCGGCGCCGGGGCGGGCCGCGTGACGCGCGCCGCGGCACGATGTAGATGTCGCGGCAGACGATCTTCGTCGCCGCGTCGAGCAGGAGGCTGCGCAGCACGTCGGGGATCGGCGGCGCGTCGGGCGACGAGCGGCGCTCCGCGGCGTCCGTCATGATGGCGTTGGCGAACGTCATGAGCGTGAACGAGGTCTCGATGAGCTGCTCGACGAACGCGTCGAGGGCCTCGGCGTCGGCGGAGCGGGGAGCGGTCATGCCTCCTATAGGTCCGGGCGAGCAAGAGCTCGCCCCCGCTTACACTGGGCGCATGAAACCGAGCGCCGAAGGCTTCATGGACGCCAAGGCCATGGAGTTCCCCTGCGACACCTGCGGCGCCGTGCTCCACAGCACGGTCGGGGAGGCGCGGCGAAGCTCGACGCTCGAGTGCCCCAACGGCCATCCGATCGAGCACGACGCCGAGGAGCTCGACGCGAGCATCCGCCGAGCGGAGCAGCGCGTGGGGAACATCATGAGCCGCTTCACGTTCTAGCAGCGACCGCCGGCTTCTCGTCCGTGACGTCAGCGCGTGCGCAGCGTCAGGCGGTCGCGGCTGAAGACGGCACGCCCAGCCGCGTCGCGACTCGTGATGAAGACGTTGACCGGCACGCTTCGCACCGTGCGCAGCGCTCTTGCCGTCGCCACCGACACGAGCAGCCGCGTCGTCCGTCGCTGGCCGCCCGGGATCTGGAATCCGCGCGTGCCCAGCGTGATGCGCCGGCGCGCGCCGCCGGGCCGGCCGACCGCGGCCGCCGTCCGCAGCTTCACCGTGCCGGAGCACAGGCTGCCGCGCGGGCAGCGCAGCTGCAGCCGGACCACGCGCGCCGCGGTGAGTCGCGCGACGGTCGTGACCGCGGTCACCGCAGGCGGCACCGCGACCGTCTCGCTGTTGGAGACTGCGCCCAGGCATGCGGCGGTCTGCGCGAGCCGTGCGCGGTAGCGCGCGGTGGCGTCCGCCGTGATCGTCGTCGTGAAGCCGCCGTCGGCGTCGCTGACCAGCTGCGCGATCGTCGTATACCGCGCGGTGCCCGCGCGCCGCGCCTGCAGCTCGACGGGCTGCCTGCTCTGACATGCCGCCTGGTTGGCGAAGGCCTCCACGGCTCCGCGCAGGGCGACGCGAGACCCTCGGCGTACGACGCCGCGGCTGGCCTCGAGCTCCACGGTGCGTCCGGCGACCGCGATCGTCGGCGCGCCTCCGCCAGCCGGCGGCGCGGTCGCAGGCGGGCCTGCTGGAGCGGGTGTGTTGTCGCTGCGGAAGATGTACATCCGCCCGGCGCCCCGGATGCCCAGCAGTTCGTAGAAGCCGGCCCCGACCGCGAAGTCCAAAAAGCCGTCGTCGTTGAGGTCTCCCAGCGGCGCGAGCGAGACGCCGAACGCCTCGCCGCCCTGCTGATCCGGAGCGGCGATCGTCTGCAGCGCCGTGCCCGTGGCCGGATCGAAGATGTGCAGGTCGTTGACGACCTGCGGGTTCGTGCCGGGGTTGTGCGGTCCGATCGCGCCGATCATGAGCTCGCGCCGGCTGTCGCCGGCAAGGTTGCCCACGCCGCCGGCGCTGGCGCCGAACTGCTCGCCGGTGTGCGGCGTCGGGTCCTCGAAGCGAACCGGGAACTCGCGGAACGACCCCTGGGTGGATGGCGCCCCGTCGACGACCAACCCGCGTCCCTGCGCCGTGAAGCGCCCCGCGTACTGGATCTCGGGGACGTAGAAGTCCGGACCGGCGACCCGCGTCACGTCGCCGATCGCCGGAGCGACGACGCCGTTCTGCGTGAGTCCCCACGCCGATTCGGGGCGCGGCTCGGGATTCGGCGTGGTCTTGATGACCGTGAGCGTCGCTCCGTCGAGCAGCACCGCCGCGCCGACCTCCGGGAAGCCGTAGAGGTTCACGCTGCTGGCCGCGACGGCGAAGTCGGGAATCCCGTCGGCGAGGTTGCTGCCGGGATTGCCACACCGCGCGCCCGCGATCGGCGCGGGCGTCACCGCGCACCTGCCGGCGTCACCGACCGGGATCAGCAGCACCCCGAACTCCTCGGTCACCGAGAAGCGGCTGAGCGGCGCCGGGTCGTCGGGCTGCGCCAGAGGGCTCCGGATCGTCGTGACGTCGGCGCCGCCGCCGAGCGGGACGCTCGGGTCGCTGCCCGCGACGTCCTCGCCGCGGTACACGTACAGGCGGCCGGCGGAGGCGCACGGCCGCGCCGGCACGAACGTCTGCGTCGCACACTCGGACTCCGGGTGCGCCGTGGCCTGCGTCTCCCGGTAGTCGGTCGCGCCGACGACGACGTCGCCGAGGTCGGCGCCGCCGGCGTCGAGATCGCCGACCGCCGCGCGCGAGGCGGGCGGGTACGGGCACTGGTTCTCGGGTGTCGCGAGACCGCCGAAGCCGGCGCAGGGCGGCTGGCCGGAGGGCGACATCAGCGTGCGTCCGTAGCGCGGATCGACGCCTGCCGCGACCGTCGCCGCGCGATCGGCGGGGGGCATCAGCAGGCGCTTGAGCAGCGCGCCGCTGGCGCCGTCGAAGACATAGATGACGCCGAGGTTGTTGTTCAGAGCCGGGTCGGGGGCGCCGGTGGCCGGGTCGACGTCGACGCCGCTGGCGGCGACGAGATGCTCGGCCACGCCGTCGCGGGGACCGACCGTCGCGGCCGTGCAGGCCGTGCCCGCCGCACCGGCGAAGCCGGGGCAGCTGCCGACGTCGGCGAGCTTGGCGACGGCGGCGCCGAAGCCCGTGGGACGGTCCCCTCCGGCAGGCGACGGGGGCACGTCGACATCCGGAAGCGCGTACTGGCGCAGCGTCGCGCCGTCCTGCCCGCTGACCACGTTGACCTGGCCGGTGCCCAGCACGGTCCCGTGCTTGTCGGTGCCCGTCAGCACGTCGTCTTCGCCGTCGCGGTTGACATCCCCGACGTTGACCATGCTCAGCGCGAAGCGACCGTTCTGCACGGGCATCGGCGAGTCGACGCGCTGCACGTCGTACGTCCGGGGCAGGTCGGCGGACGCGGTCGCGGCGGTGATCCCGGCGATCGCGCATCCTGCGGCGAGAACGGATGCGATCGCTGCCGCCGTCATCGTCCGGCGATGCCGCCAGTCGCCCGTCGAAGTCATGCCGTCCCCCCACTGTCGCTGCCCCCGTCGCGGCTCCGCGGCCGCGCCTCCAGGCGCACCGTAGCCGCGTGGCGAAGGCCGATACAAGGGTGAGTTATGCACCTAAGGTCTTCAGCGCGTGATCCCTCGGATGACGGCGCGCCACCGCGCAGGCGCATCCTTGGACTCCGTGATCAGCGAGTGGCTGTGGTCGCAAAGCCGAGGTGCACCTGTGGTGTGCTCGCGTCTGGGTTGGGGCGGCCCCCGCAGGCGCTGAGCGGGAAAGCACACATCGGCTTGGACTTCGCAGCCGGTGCCGGAGTAACGTGCGCAGGGACCCTAGGAGAGGAGAACAGGGTGTACGAGAAGGACGGGGAGAAGTACTTCGTTGTCGACGGCCACGTCCACTTCTGGGACGCGAGCCCTGAGAACTGGGTGAAGGGTCAGGAGAAGTACGCCAGGGGCTGGATCGAGTGCTTCCATGCCTACCAGGGGCTCGGTCCGGCGGCGACTCATTGGCCGATCGAGAGGTTCCAGAAGTACTCCGAGGAGGACTTCGTCAAGGACGTCTTCGACGAGGGGCACGTCGATGTCGGCATCTTCAACCCGACGTACCTCAAGGAGTGGTACATCGACGGCTTCAACACGACCGAGCGCTGCGCCCGGCTCGCCGACAAGCACTCGGACCGGCTGATCGTCAACGGGCGCTGGGACTCGCGCGACGGCGAGGCCGGCCTGCGCCGGCTAGAGGAGGACGCCCGCCGATACGGGCTCAAGGGCGTCAAGCTCTACACGGCCGAGTGGCGCGATGGCTCCCGCGGGTGGTCGCTGAAGGATCCCGAGGCGGCGCCGTTCTTCGAGAAGTGCCTGGAGCTCGGGATCGTCAACATCCACGTCCACAAGGGACCGACGATCTGGCCGCTCGACAAGGATGCCTTCGACGTCCGCGACGTCGACTACGCCGCCACCAGCTACCCCGAGCTGAACTTCATCGTGGAGCACGTGGGACTCCCGCGGATCGAGGACTTCTGCTTCATGGCGACACAGGAGCCCAATGTCTACGCGGGGCTGGCCGTCGTCATCGGAGCGCTCATGCACGCGCGCCCGCGCTTCTTCTCGAAGGTCATGGGCGAACTGCTGTTCTGGGTCGGCGAGGACAAGATGCTGTTCGGCAGCGACTACGCCATCTGGGAGCCCAAGTGGCAGGTCGAGGGCTTCGTGGACTGGGACTATCCGGACGACGAGCAGTTCTCCGACTACCCCGCGGTCACGACGGCCTCGAAGAAGAAGATGCTGGGGCTCAACGCCGCCAAGCTCTACGGCATCGACGTGCCGCAGGAGTTGCGGCTGCCCGCCGATGCCGGGGAGCCGGCGGCTCGCGAGGACGCGCAGCTGGTCGAGGGCGGCCCATGAGCATTCGCGAGCGCGTCCTCGATGCGCTCGGGACCGTCCATGATCCCGAGCTCGACGAGCCGATCACGTCGCTGCAGTTCGTCGCCTCCTGCGACGTGTCGGCCGAGGGCGACGTCGACGTCCGTCTGCGGTTGCCGACGTCGCAGTGCGCCCCGAACTTCGCGTTTCTCATGGCCTCCGACGCGCGCGACGCGGTCAGTCGCGTGTCGGAGGTCCGCGAGGTCGCCGTCCTGCTCGAGGATCACTGCACCGATGACGAGATCAATGCCGCCGTCAGCCGCGGGGAGGCGTTCGCGCAGGCCTTCCCCGGAGAGACGGAGGGCGAGCTGGACACGCTCCGGCGGCTGTTTCGGCGCAAGGCCCTCGTGGCCCGCCAGTCGCGGCTGTGCGAGGCACTGCTCGCCGCCGGCGCGACGCCCGAGGAGGTGACGGCACGCCGCGTCGCCGACCTGCCCCACGACCCGGACGCCTGCCGCTGCCTCGAGCTGCGCGAGCAGCTCGGGATCCCGTGCGACGACGAGGCGGCCGCGTTCGTCTTGCCCGACGGCCGGGCGATCGCCGCCGCCGACCTGCGCCACTGGCTGCGCATCGCGCGGCTGATCCGAACGAGCCTCGAGAGCAACGGTGCCATCTGCCGCTCGCTGCTGCGCGTCCGCTACGACCCTGCCGACCTGGAGGAGGCCCCGACATGAAGGCTGCCCGCCTGCACGCGTACCATGATCCCCTGAGGCTCGACCAGGTCGACGAGCCCGAGGCGAGCGGCCCGCTCGACGTCGTCGTACGGATCGGCGCCGCCGGGCTGTGCCGCACCGACCTGCACATCCAGGAGGGCCAGTGGGCCGAGAAGTCCCAGGTCCAGCTGCCCTATACACCCGGTCACGAGAACGCCGGCTGGATCCACGAGGTCGGATCGGCGGTCACGAACGTCACGGTCGGAGACACGGTCATCGTCCACCCGTTCATCACCTGCGGCCTGTGCCGGGCATGCCGCGCCGGCGACGACATGCACTGCCACAACGGATCTTTTCCCGGCATCAACCGCGACGGCGGCTTCGCCGAGCTGCTGCTGACGAGCGCGCGCTCGGTCGTCAAGCTCGACCCCTCCCTGCAACCGGCGCAGATCGCCGCGCTCGCCGACGCCGGGCTGACCGCGATCCATGCCGTCAAGAAGGCGATCCCGGTCCTCGGCGCGGGCACCCGCGCCGTGGTGATCGGCGCCGGCGGCCTGGGCCATATCGGGATCCAGTGCCTGAAGGCCTACACGCCGACCGAGATCATCGTCGTCGACCCGTCCGAGCCGGCCCTCGAGCTCGCCCGCGATCTCGGGGCCGACCACACCGTCAAGGTCGACGGCTCGCACATCGACGCAGTGCGCGAGCTGACAGACGGCCGCGGCGCCCAGGCGATCATCGACTTCGTCGGCGAGAACGGCGCGGTGCAAGACGGTGTCGCGATGATCGAGGACGGCGGCTTCTACTACGTCATCGGCTACGGGCAGAACATCGACATCCCGACGATCGACGTCATCTCGCGCGAGATCTCGTTCATCGGCAACCTCGTCGGGACGTACGTCGACCTCCAGGACCTCATGACGCTGACCGCCCAGGGCAAGGTCACGTTGCACACGACCACCTATCCGCTGGAGGCCATCAACGACGCGATGGCCGACCTGGACAACGGCCGGCTGCAAGGCCGCGGGATACTCGTCCCGGCGAACGTCCCGTAGCGCTCCCCTCTGCGAACGGCTTTCCCAACCGGTGAGCGGACACCGAGGCGCTGATCTGCGTTGCCGCCGAGATCGACACCTTCGGGCAACGAGCGCGACTCGCTCGTGCGGCTCCGCGCCCGGCGCGCTGCAGCTCGCCGCATGATCACTGGATCCTGGGTGAGGTCGCCTGAGAGCGATTGATCGTCGGCACGTCGACAACCCGCCGCAGCGGACACCGCCGCATGCCGCGGATGCACGGCGGATATCGCCGTCTGCCGACTTCTCAGCAGTGCGGTCGCTCTGCGGCCGTGCGGTAGCGTGACCTGATGCAAGCAGCGCCGGATCCGGCTGAAGCCGACCGCCTGACGGCAGTGCGGCGCTACGACATCCTCGACTCTCCTCCCGACGGCGCGTTTGATCGCATCTGCGCGCTGGCGGCGCGGTTCTTCGACGTGCCGATCGCGACGGTGACGATCGTCGATGAGGATCGCATCTGGTTCAAGGCATGCGCCGGCCTTGACGTCGTGCAGATCCCGCGCGTGCCCGGCCTGTGCGCGTCGGCGATCTTGCAGGACGACGTCTACGTCATCAGCGATGGCCTGACCGATCCCCGTGTGGCGAGCAATGAGCTGATCCACGGGGAGATGGGCGTGCGCTTCTACGCGGCGGCTCCGATCACAACCTCGGACGGCTATCGCCTGGGCACCGTCAACGTCATCGACGTCAAGCCGCGCACGGTGACCGAGCAGGAGATGCAGACGCTCCGTGACCTGGCGGCGATCGTCATGGACGAGCTCGAGCTGCGTCTCGCCGCGATGCGCGAGCTGCGCCGTGAACGAGACGCGCGCCATCAGGCGCTGGAGCAGCAGCACTACGCCGAGCGCCTGACCCGGACGCTTCAGCGCAGCCTCTCTCCACCGACGCTGCCCGACGTTCCGGGTCTACAGATCGCGGTGCACTACCAGCCGTTCTCGGAGGCTGAGGTCGGCGGTGACTTCTACGACCTATTCTCGCTCGAGGCCGAACGCTGGGGGTTCTTTCTCGGCGACGTCTGCGGCAAGGGTCCCGCGGCCGCCAGCCTCACCTCGCTCGCGCGTTACACCCTGCGCACTGCCGCGATGCACAACGAAGACCCAGCAGCCGTACTGCGGGACCTCAACACGGCGTTGCTCATGCAAGACGGCCAAGACATGTGCACCGCGGTCTACGGCGACATCGACATCAGCCGCAACGGCCCGACGGTCAAACTTGCGGTGGCCGGGCATCCACCGCCGCTCGTGCTGCGCGCCGGCCGCACCGCCGAGCCGGTGCACACGCGAGGCGCGATGCTCGGAGCCTTTCGCGACGTGACGTTCGACAGCTGCCAGATCGATCTCCAGCCAGGCGACGCGATCGTCCTCTACAGCGACGGTCTGCTCGACACCCGGCTCGACGGCGCGCGAGTCGACGAGGACTGGCTCGCGCAGTCGCTGTGCAGCGCCTCGCGCACTGCTGCCGACCAGATCATCGATCGAGTCATCGACAAGCTCAAGCGCCTCGAACAGCCGCTGCGCGACGACGTCGCCATCATGGCGCTCAGCAGACCACTCAGCCGGTAGCCCGCGCTGGTCGGACTCGACATCCCCGCCAGGGTTCGGATGGTCAGCAAGAAGCTGGGCGGTGGAGCAACTCTGGCCGGAGCCCGAGCGCCCGCGGCCGATTCGAGGAGCAGCGCGGACGGGAGGGCGCCGAATCTCGAGGGCCTGATTGAGAACCAAGCCCCTCGCGGATCTCGGACAACAGCTGACCGCGCCTGATCAGCCAGCTGGAGACGGAGCGCTACGCGGTGCGACCACGCGAAGAGGGCAAGTGGCCAGCGCCGTCAGGCGACGGCGGCGGGGCGGAGAACGGGTCGCGCGTCACCGATTCGAGCGGGCGGCGGATCTCGGTGACCTTTGGCGTGATCATGGCGGAGCCTCCTCGTGCGTTTCGAGTAAGACCCGCATCGGCGGCCATCCTTACGCTGGCGGTCGACTCAGCAGGCGCTGTTGCCGGAGCGCTGGCTGTTCGTCTCGTCGCACTCGGCGACGCTGTTCGCGCGATCCGCGAAGACCGTCACCGCACCGCGCCGGCGGGCCACTTCCTGGTTGCCTCCTCGCGCGCGCGAGCCCGGCAAACGTGAAGCTGCCGACGGACGAGACGGCGACGACGAACGGCCCGGCGGGCGCGCTTTCGGTATTTGCGACCGTGACGCTGTCGTCGCCGAGGAAGGTGATGACGAGGTCGGGCAGCGGCTCGGCTGGAGCGTTCGCCGCGGGCGGTCTCGTGTCAGAGCCGGGGGGTCCGGTCGGGTGCCGGTGCGTTTGGCGCGGCCGGCGCGTCGGCGCAGCCGTGGGCGCGGAAGACCGGGCTGGGTCGCCGGGAGCCGGAGGGGCGACGGCGGGCGGCCCGGTCACGCGGCACGGGGCGCCATGGTGTCGACAACGCCAACATGCCGGTCGGCTTGTCGTCGACACGGGCCGGGGGGATAACTTGGATCGCTGCCAGAGGAGCCATATGCCGATTGACGGGATCAGGGTCAGTGGCGAATTGCCGGCGCCGCTGGAGGTCCGACTGCTCGGTGCCGTCGAAGTCGTCTTGGACGGGCGCCGCCTTCGCGCCTTCGATGCTCTTCGCTTGCAGCGGTTCCTGGCGGTGATCGCGTTGCGGAGAGACCTGCAGCACCGCTCACGACTCGCGTTCGAGCTCTGGCCCGACTCCGACGAACGTCAGGCGCGGACGAACCTCAGAAAGCTGCTGCACGACTTCCGCCACTCCCTTCCCGACACCGGCGACTTCGTCGAGATCGACAACGAGATCGTGCGG
>DATMJM010000238.1:0-4753 GCA_035553935.1 Solirubrobacteraceae bacterium | reverse complement strand
GCGCAACAGCATCCCGAGTCGTGCGCCACTACACCAACGCGCGGGTGATCCTCAAGGAGGAGTTTCGGGACACCGACGACCTCGACGGCAAGTTCTCCGGCTGGCAGGAGGACGACGGCCTGTACGAGGTCTCCAGCTGGGGCTACGCCCGCACGTCGAGCGAGCTCGCCGCCGGCAAGTCCGAGCAGACGGGCGATGTCTCCGGCGATCAGGCGCACGGAGCCCACGGCATGAACCTCGACCACGGCGAGCCGCCCGACGAGGACTGGGAGCTCGAGCATCCGCGCTGCATCTTCCAGGTGCTCAAGCGCCACTACGCGCGCTACACCCCCGAGCTCGTCGAGCGCGTCTGCGGCGTGCCGCGGGCGAAGTTCCTACAGGTCGCCGAGACGCTGTGTCGCAACTCCGGCCGTGAGCGCACCGGGGCGATCTGCTACGCCGTCGGGTGGACGCAGCACACGACGGGCGTGCAGATCATCCGCGCCGCCTCGATCATCCAGCTGCTGCTCGGCAACATCGGGCGCCCCGGCGGCGGGATCCTCGCGTTGCGCGGCCACGCGAACATCCAGGGCTCGACGGACATCCCGACGCTGTACGACATCCTGCCCGGCTACATCCCGCAGCCGCATCCGCAGTCCGGCGACGACCTGGACGAGTTCGTCGAGCGCAACGGCCCGAAGACCGGCGCCTGGGGCTCGCTGAAGTCCTACACGGTGAGCCTGCTGAAGGCATGGTGGGGCGACGCGGCGACGGAGCGAAACAACTTCTGCTTCGGCTACCTCCCGCGCGTGGACGGCGACCACTCGCACTACGCGATGATGCAGCGGATGCTCGATGGCTCCACGAAGGGGTTCATCGTCATGGGCCAGAACCCGGTCGTGGGGTCGGCCAACGCAGGCCTGCAGCGCCAGGCGCTGGCCAACCTCGACTGGCTCGTCGTGCGCGACACCAACGAGATCGAGACGGCCGCCTTCTGGTACGACACGCCGCAGACCGAGACCGGCGAGCACCGACCGCAGGACATCGCCACCGAGGTCTTCTTCCTTCCCGCCGCCGCCCACACGGAGAAGGACGGCACGTTCACGAACACGCAGCGCCTGCTGCAGTGGCACCACAAGGCCGTCGAGCCGCCGGGCGACGCGCGCTCGGAGCTGTGGTTCGCCTACCACCTCATGCGGCGCATCCGCGAGAAGCTCGCCGGCTCGGCGCGGCAGCGTGACCGCCCGATCCTCGACCTCGCCTGGGACTACCCGCTGCAGGGCCCGCAGGACGAGCCGGACGCCGACGTCGTGCTGCAGGAGATCAACGGCCGCAAGGCCGACGGCACGTTCGTGCCCCGCTACCAGGAGCTCGCCGACGACGGCTCGACGACGTGCGGCTCGTGGATCCACGCCGGGATCTACGCCGACGGCGTCAACCAGACCGCCCGCAAGAAGCCGCACGCGCAGCAGAGCTGGATCGCGTCGGAGTGGGGCTGGGCGTGGCCCGCCAACCGCCACATCATCTACAACCGCGCGTCGGCGGACCCCGAGGGCAAGCCGTGGTCGGAGCGCAAGCGCTACGTCTGGTGGAGCCCCGAGGAGGGGACGTGGCAGTCGCTGGGCGACAGCGTCGACTTCCCGCCCGACAAGGCGCCCGACTACGTGCCCGAGGACGATGATGCGACCGGGATGGCGGCGATCCGCGGCAATGCGCCGTTCATCGTGCATCCCGACGGCCTCGGCTGGTTGTACGCGCCGACGGGCCTCGTCGACGGGCCGCTGCCGACGCACTACGAGCCGCACGAGTCGCCGTTCACCAACCCGCTGTACGCGCAGGGCAAGAGCCCGACGCGGCAGACCAACGAGCGGCCGGAGAACCCGTACAACCCGTCCGCCGGCGAGCCCGGCGCAGACGTCTTCCCGTTCGTCCTGACGACGTACCGGCTCACAGAGCACCACACCGCCGGCGGGATGTCGCGCAGCGTCGCGCACCTCGCCGAGCTGCAGCCCGAGATGTTCTGCGAGGTCAGCCCGCAGCTTGCGGCCGAGCGCGGCCTCGAGCACGGCGGCTGGGCGACGATCGCGACGACCCGCACGGCGATCGAGGCCCGCGTCCTCATCACCGACCGCATCCAGCCGCTGCCGGTCGAGGGCCGCACCGCGCATCAGGTCGGGCTGCCGTACCACTTCGGCCGCCGCGGCCTCGTCACCGGAGACTCCGCCAACGACCTGCTGCCGCTCGTGCTCGACCTCAACACGCACATCTCGGAGTACAAGGCGGCCACCTGCGACATCCAGCCGGGCCGGCGCCCGCGCGGACCGGCGCTGCTGGCCTACGTCGAGGACTACCGTCGCCGCGCAGGAGTGACCCCATGAGCCTGACCGTCCGCACCTACGGCGGCGACCAGAAGCCGCGCATGGGCTTCTTCACGGACACGAGCCTGTGCATCGGCTGCAAGGCGTGCGAGGTCGCCTGCAAGCAGTGGAACCAGATCCCGGAGTCGATCCAGGGCTTCACCGGCCACTCGTACGACAACACCGTCGACCTCGGCGCGAACACGTGGCGGCACGTCGCCTTCGTCGAGCAGCGCAAGGAGCTGACGCCCGACGGCGGCCTCGTCGAGCAGGCGGCGCTCGAGCAGCTGGCGTCCGAGACGGGCGTGCAGACCTACCAGGAGGGCGACGGGATGCGGTGGCTGATGGCCTCCGACGTCTGCAAGCACTGCACCCATGCCGCCTGCCTGGACGTGTGCCCGACCGGGGCGCTGTTTCGAACGGAGTTCGACACGGTCGTCGTGCAGGAGGACATCTGCAACGGCTGCGGCTACTGCGTGACCGCCTGCCCGTTCGGCGTGCTCGACCAGCGCGAGGACGACGGGCGCGTGTGGAAGTGCACGCTGTGCTACGACCGCCTCAAGGACGACAAGGAGCCGGCGTGCGCGCAGGCCTGCCCGACGAACTCGATCCAGTTCGGCGAGCTCGGCGACCTGCGCGAGCGCGCCGAGGAGCGCCTCGAGCGGCTCACCGCCGCCGGCGCGGAGAAGGCGCAGCTCTACCTCTCCGACGACGACGACGGCATCGGCGGCGCGCACGCGTTCTTCCTGCTGCTCGACGAGCCGGAGGTGTACGGCCTGCCGCCCGATCCGGTCGACGCGACGCGCGACCTGAAGACGACGTGGAGCAGCGCGGCGCTTGCGGCGGCGGGCCTCGGCGCCGTTCTCGCGGCAGCCGTCTTCGGGGGTCGGCGTTGACGACCCGGTCCGCTCCGGCAATCGACCGCAGCTCGTACTACGGGCAGCCGGTCATCAAGCAGCCGGTCTGGACGCCCGAGATCCCGGCGTACTTCTTCGCCGGCGGCCTGGCGGGCGCCTCCGCGGGGCTCGCGTACCTGTCGGGCGAGGGCCCGCTGGCGCGCCGCGCGTGGGCGACGGCACTCGCCGGCGCGGCGGTCAGCCCGCCGCTGCTGATCTCCGACCTCGGCGTCCCGTCGCGCTTCCTGCACATGATGCGGATGGTCAAGGTGACCTCGCCGATGAGCGTCGGGACGTGGATCCTCAGCGCCTTCGGCCTGGCCACGACGGGAGCCGCCGCGCACGCGCTCACCGGCCGCGCTCCGCGCACCGCCGCGGTCTGCCGGCCGGCGGCGGCCCTGCTCGGGCTGCCGCTGTCGACCTACACCGGTGCGCTCATCGCGCAGACGGCGGTGCCGGTCTGGCACGAGGCGCGCCGGCATCTGCCCGCCGTCTTCGCGGCCGGTGCCGCCGTCAGCGCCGGCGCCGCGGCGACCGTCCTGACGGCGCCCGAGCACGCCGCCCCGGCGCGGCGGCTGACGGCGATCGGCGCGATCGCGGAGCTGGCGTCCGTCCTGCTCATGCAGCAGCGCCTCGGCAAGGCCGGCGAGCCCTACGGCAACGGCGCGGCCGGCACGCTAAAGCGCGCCGCTCACGCACTCGTCGGCGCCGGCGGGCTCGTCGTCGCCGGCTGGGGCGGTCGCAGCCGCCCCGCGGCGGTCGCCGGCGGCGCAGCGGTCCTCGCGGGCGCGGCGATCGAGCGGTTCAGCGTCTTCAAGGCCGGCTTCCAGTCGGCCGCGGATCCGGCGTACACGGTCGCGCCGCAGCGCGCGCGGATCGACGAAGGCCACTCCCGCGGCGCGAGCCGCACGAGCCAACGGACATGATCAGCGACGTCGAGCTCAACCGCGCGATCAACGCGCTGAGCACGACGCTGCGCGATCAGCGGCCGGCGGCCTTCGACGCGCCGCGCTTGCAGTCCATCGTCGACGGCAGCCTCGGCGGCGAGCGCAAGCTCGTGGTCCGGCACGTCGCCGGCGACCGCGGCCGGCTCACCGGCGCGAGCGCTAGCGAGGGGCCGGGCGCGGGTACGGCCGACGCTGATGAGCTCTCGACCGACACCGCTGCGCGCGATCGCGCGCGGAATGCGCGCCGGCGTTGCGGGCACCGCCGCGATGACGGTCGCGCAGGAGCTGCGGGCCGAGGCGCAGTCCTCCGGCGGCGACAGTGCGCAGCAGGCGCCGACGGATCCGTGGGAGCAGGCGTCGGCGACCGCGAAGGTCGCCAGGCGCATCAGCGGGGGCGTCTTCCAGCGACCCGTCCCGCCCGAGCGGACCGCGCTGCTGACGCACGCGATGCGTCGGGGCTACGGCAGCGGCTGCGGATCGGTCTCCGGCATCGTGCAGGGCTCCGTCTGCGGCACGGCGGTCGCGGGCGCCCACGGCGTGCTGCAGCGCAGCTCGCGATGAGCGACGAGGAGGC